>JASFTL010000541.1:0-3211 GCA_050053555.1 Desulfobacterales bacterium | reverse complement strand
ACCCATTTTGTTGGCGAAGCACGCTTGGCGATTAATAATATTTATAATAATTACAGGTGTATATCTAAAAAATAAATTACCCCGGAAATATTTTCGAATCAGCGCGCTACAATTAAAGAATAAAGAACACCATAAAATAAGGCGTTTTAGCAAGTCAAGCGATTAAGCTGTAAAAGCTTCGAAAAATCTTTCATCTTTTATCGATGCTGCGATGCTTGCTTGACAGGTCTATCAAAAACTGATGTATTAGATATCAGCTTATGCCCCCCATAAGTGGTGCAACGATTTGAAGCGAATGCCGGCACAGGCATTCCAAACCCTCTTCAAATAAGCAAATTCAATAATTAGGAAAAAAACATGCTGAACACAAAATCATTGCGGGAACAAGTTTACGAATATTTACGGGATGAAATTAACAATCGCAAAATACTGCCGGGTGCGTTTATCAATTTAAATGAGATCAGCGAGCAATTGGGTATCAGTAAAACACCCCTCAGGGATGCGATTATTCAGCTTGAAATCGAAGGCTTTGTGACCATCTTCCCCCGGCGGGGTGTAACGGTTAAAAAACTGAGGCTCGACGATATTAAAGATGCTTATGAAATTGTCGGCGCCCTTGAGGGGGCTGTCATTCTAAATGTGTTTGACAAAATAAACGCATCCCATTTGGCTCAAATGCAAAAGCTGAACAGTGCGCAATTAACGGCCTTAGAACGCAAAGACTATGATCGCTACTATAAATTAAACCTTGATTTCCACGGTGTTTTTCTGAATCTGTCTGAAAACAAGACCCTGCTACAAATGCTTACGCCTTTCAAACAACGCCTTTATGATTTTCCCAGAAGGGGTTACATCAAGGAGTGGGAACTTAATAATCTTAAAGAGCATGATCAGTTTATTGAATCGATTAAAAATAAAGACCGCAAAGGCACTGTCGCCGTTATGAGAGATGTCCATTGGTCTTTTGCGGTGCAAGAAAAATTTATTCGTCAGTTTTATAAGAATGCAAACGCTTAGTTTGGGATTTAATTTCTGACCCAGATCCACAACTGCATGGCAACTCAACTTTTTTCTGCGCATGGTCCCTAAAACTTCAGATTCGCCTCCTGCTTTCAATCCTTATTTTGCGCTGGTAAGTGGCGTTCTGGCCGTATCGACCGGGGCTATTTTTGCGCGCCTGGCCGAAGCCCCGGCGCTTGTCATCGCTGCCTACCGTTTGGGCATCGCCGCTGCTATTCTGTCGCCCATCGCCTGGTGGAAAGCCCGTGAGGAGTTATCCAGGCTTTCGAAACGCGATCTTAAACTGGCCCTGTTATCGGGTTTTTTTCTGGCATTGCACTTTGCGACCTGGATTTCATCGCTTGATTATACGTCGGTGGTCAACAGCGTGGTGCTGGTGAATACCAATCCCCTGTGGGTGGGCTTGCTCACGCCGCTGATTGTCAAAGAACGTGTAAAGCGCGCCACGATTGTCAGCATTGTGATCAGCGTCATTGGCGGCACCATCATCGGTTATGGAGACTTTGCCACCGGGGGCAAGGCGCTTTTAGGTGATGCCCTGGCGTTGTGCGGAAGCCTATGCGCCGCTATTTACCTTCTCCTGGGACGCAATTTGCGTCGCCGCCTGTCTCTTCTGCCATACATTTTTGCGTGTTACAGCAGTGCAGCCCTCGTTCTTTGGATCATTGTGTTGTCGCTGGGATTGCCCATCTCCGGATTTAACACAACTACCATAGGCGCTTTCTGGGGAATGGCATTGATATCCCAGCTCATCGGGCATAGCAGTTACAACTGGGCGTTAAAATGGTTCAGCGCCGGCCTGATCGCAGTAAGTCTGCTGGGCGAGCCGATCGGGGCAACTATTCTGGCCTATATTATCTTTGATGAGGGATTGACTGCCTATAAGATTGTTGGGGGGATATTCATTCTAGCGGCCATCTATATCGCCGCATCTGCCGAAAACCATATCAGCTAAGCAACTCGGATATCTATTGGCAAAAAGAAAAGCAAATCACAAAAACACGAAAGAAAGAAATAACAAAAAGCGGTAAACTGCATTTAATTTAGTTTCGTGTTTTTAAATTTTCGTGCTTTCGTAATAAATCTCTATTAATTATAATTTGACAAAGTTTGTTTGTTCCCTTATCTGACAGTTACTTGTATAACTGCGAGGAAAGGAGGATCCTTATGGCATACGAAAATATTATTTATCAGACCGATGAGCAAATTGCGACAATCACCTTTAACCGGCCGAAAGCCCTCAATGCGCTCAACGCCGCTCTTCTGGACGAATTCTCTCAGGCGCTGGATGAAGTTGCTGCCGACAAAAATATTGGCGTGCTGGTGCTCACCGGTGCCGGTGACAAATCATTTGTGGCCGGAGCCGATATTAATGAGCTGGCCACTTATACGCCGCTGACGGCCAAAAATTTTTCTAGCAATGGTCACAACCTTATTGTCAAGCTTCAGGAATTGCCGATTGTGGTTATCGCGGCTGTAAACGGCTTTGCCTTGGGAGGTGGCACAGAGATTGCCATCGCCTGTGATTTTATTTACGCATCCGAAAATGCCAAATTCGGCCAGCCGGAGATTAATTTAGGATTAATTCCGGGTTTCGGCGGCACCCAAAGGTTGCCGCGCTTAGTCGGAATGAACATGGCCAAAGAATTGATCTTTACCGGTAAAATGATCTCCGCAGCGGAAGCCGAAAAAATTGGGCTGGTCAACAAAGTGACTCCGCACGATCAACTGATGGAAGAAGTCATGAAAACTGCCAAAGAGATGGCTTTCAAAGGAAAGACATCCCTGCGGGCTGCCAAACAGGCGATCAATCACGGCATGAATACCGACCTGGCAACGGGCATCCATATTGAAGTTGACGGATTTGCGCTGTGTTATGGCAGCTCCGACGCTAAAGAGGGCACATCCGCTTTTCTCGAAAAACGCAAAGCAAATTTTAAGGGAAGCTTGAACGATTAAATCCTATTATTGTGTCCCATAAAAATATTACAAAAGTCGTGCGGCATATTTTAGTTCAGTTGAGGTTTTTAAACAACACAATGTCTATGGTTTCAGGTGTCAGCATTTTGGCTGCTGGCCAGTCGCCAGGGGCCTGACACCTTCCATGAGAAGGCAAAGTCAAGCGTCCAGTTCACGGACAGCCTTTTTTATATTTTACGAGCCCTGACCGTCACGCTTCCATTCGCACTTT
>JASFTL010000540.1:0-3215 GCA_050053555.1 Desulfobacterales bacterium | reverse complement strand
GAATGCAAGGAAAAATATAGATCGACAGAATTCATTGAATGCAAGGAAAAATGACATCTTTTTGAAATTTGAAACGCTCAATTTAGGTAAAATTGTCAATCGAAGGTGAATACAATGGGCCATATTGACATCAAAAAGGTCGAAAAATCGCAAAGCGCGTACGGCCTCGGCTTTATTGAATTGCCGTTTGCCATTTATCATGACAATGAAAACTGGATTCCTTGGTTTAACAAAGACATAAAAGCCTTTATTGATGGCAACCATCCACTCTTTGAGCATTCTAGCGGGGATTTTTATGTCGCGTTAAAAAATGGTGAAACTGTCGGAAGAATTTTTGTATTTGAAAATTCGCGCTACAATCAAACCCATTCGATGAACAGTGCTCATTTTTATTTTGTGGATTTCATTGATGATCATGAAGTTGTCGAGAAGCTTTTTGAAACCGCTGTTGATTGGGCTAAAGCCAGGAAACTTGACAGCGTGATGGGGCCCATGGGGATAGGCGGTGTTACCGGTGTGGGCTTGCTGGTAGATGGTTTTGGGCACCGTGCAGCCATGACCATGATGATGTACAATCATGCGTACTACTTGCAGCAGATAGAAGCCTTTGGGTTTTCGAAATTCATTGATAATTTTTCATTTTATTTACCCACCACGGCCACACTGCCGGATATCCTTGTCCGGTCTGCCGAAGATCTTTTAAAAAAGGGCGAGTGTAAGGTTTTACAATTTAAAACCAAAAAACAGCTCTTAGAAATCGCCGATGACATTGTTGAAGTGTTCACTCAGACACTCGGTGATCACGTAGGCAATTACGAATTGTCTGATAATGAACTGGCCTATCTTAAGACGAGTCTCGTTCGAATTGCAGATCCTAGACTCATAAAAATTATCACGTTTAAAGATAAAGTCATCGGATTTTTATTTGGTTTTCATGATCTATCGGCAGCCATGCAAAAAAACAAAGGTAAATTTAATTTGCTTTCTACATTTCGGCTATTGCGCGAGTATAAAAGAGCCGATTGGATCCTCATAAATGGATTGGGTATTTTACCGGAATATCAGGGCACCGGTGCCAATACCGTTTTATATGCCGAGATTGAAAAAACCATCCGCAAGTATCCGCAGTTTCAGCACCTTGAAATGGTACAAATTCAAGAGACGACGGCCAAAATGCTCAGCAATGTAAAAACGCTGGAGGGAAGAATTCATAAAACGCACCGGATATATCAGTATACATTATAGAATCCATCTCAAAAATGCGTCTCATGTCATTTTCATCTATCGCTTTGCTGAGTCAGAAAACAACATGATCTTATTTTTAATTTAGCTCCGAACTAGATTTCGGCATTCTCCATTTTTAGCAGAATTGTTTTGGCGATCGATTTCTGAGATAGGTTTAAAAAAAAAGCAGAGCCGTGTAGGCTCCGCTTTTTTGGGTTCAACCTTAAGCGCAACAAAAGGATTACTCCCATTTGCCCGCCGAAGATTCTGTTGACGACGTTCGGTTAAGCGATTTAGAAGCTGATTTGAATGATAGTGTCCCGCCCGTCAATCGATCAGGCGGATCGGGGTCCCACTTATACATAGCGCCCAGATTCGTATCTATCAGAAGAAATAAATCCTCATCTGTCGCATAGCCTTCATTAGATATCTTAATGTTTGACCATACGAGCGACTCTCTTATATTGAGCTCTTTAATCCCCGTATACAATGCCCTTTCGTTTGCGGTGTCGGATACAATGTCAAACTTCTGAATAGATACCGATGCCACCACTCCCATGATAATCATTACCGATATAAGCTCGATCAAAGTAAATCCTTTTTGGTCCAAACGATGCGACTTTTGACTCATGTAAAACATCCCCTTTATTTTGCTTGATGCCAATTTCTTATCGTTGCCCATGGATAAAAGGTTTATAGTTATATAGTTATATAGAAAAAATTGTTTTTACTAGCTGAAGTAGTTAATCAAATCCAGAATTTAATATAGCTTTCCATCATTGATTCTTGCAAAAATCGTGCAAAAACGGTGCATTATAGAGATTAATTAGACATTGCAAGCAATTACAGACACTTATCTACTATGAAGAAACGGAGGCTAATTTAGAACTGAAAAAAAAGTGATAGATATTGTGTAATTTATTTCACAATGATAAGAAATGGGGGTCGGTAAGCATTGTGAAGGGCGTTCAGAAGTACTGAGTGAGGTATAGCGGCTGAGAATTTTCGGGCAGGTATTTTAAAATGATCTAAATATGAATGGCCTCTCTGAATTCCACACCAAATCCATATTGATCCGTCCAAACCACTTTGCCTTTTAATTTAATACTGCTATTTTTCTCGTAAGAAGGCACGGCCACCGTTACGACATTTCCTTCAGGCAAAAATAAATCGGTTTCAATGAATGCACCCTTGTTGCCTAAGTTTTTAATCGAACACTCGTGAATGCCGTATCGAGTTGCAAAAAATGAAGACTCAGAGCAAAATTTTCTCGGGTATTTTCTTTTATTTTTCATTACCTTGGATACCGGTTCAGATGAAAATTTTCTAATTGATTGATTCGACCATCTCATTTTCTTCAGATAACAATATTTTTTCGTCAGTCCAGGGATGCAACATCTTGCTGAAATCTACGACATCCAGTGTGTGATGACGGATGAAATATTCTAAACGAGAATGTTGCTGGGAGCTCAGTTCGCCAAATTGAACGCCACATTTGCGAATGATGAACGAATTTAAGGGGATATCTGTGTCAATCTCAACATCAAAGATCGGCTTATAGAGTAGGCGATCAAGATAAAATGCATCTTGAGCAAATAAGATATCCATTTTAAACAAGCTGCTCGATGCCCCTTGACGATCAATATAATGAAATGCAAGCCCATCTTTCGAGATATTGATAATTTGACCCATTTTAATGGGTTTGGATTTTATCACCGCAAAGGCAATCTCACCCATACTCATATCTTTGATTTTGCTCAACTCGATAGACGTGGACCTTAAAACAGCGAAAGTACCCGGCTGAACCCCATAGCGTTGGTGATTTCTGCGCTCCATCTTCATTACCTCTAAAGATAAAAATGTACATAACAAAAGCGAGCAATTTTCCTGCCAAAATAGCACTAAGGGGTGTTTAATTTTGGGCAATAACCGGTTATTCTATATATTTTAATTAGTTATGCTATTATAAAAAATGATAATATATTCATTTT
>JASFTL010000539.1:0-3220 GCA_050053555.1 Desulfobacterales bacterium | reverse complement strand
GTTGCTCTGAGATGCGTCGGCGTAACGCCCGATGCGGCGAAAAATATGGGACGGCATATGAACCAGGTGCCCGGCCCCGGGCGCCAGTTTCCATAGCCTTTCGGCGGCGGCTTCAGCCATCTCAGGACGGCCCAGCTCAACCGCGTGGATGTACAAATGAATGGCCCCGGGATGATTCGGGTTGCGGGCCAGCACGGATTCCAGCACCCGGTGAATTTTCACGGTTTCCGGATAAGGTTTCAGGTCGCGCGTCCAGTAATTCCAGGGCCTTAAATCCATGAGCGCTTCAGCGTAGAGCGTGGCGGCATCCAGATCGTCTGGGTAACGCTCGCTCAGCCGACTCATGGCCTCGGCATAAGCACGGTCCAGCATATTGCGATCGGGCTTCGCCTCTTTGGAATAACGCGTTGCCAGCGCATCGATGTAGGCCTGCTCTCTTTCGGACGCGTTCTTTTTGAGCGCAATCGCTTTTTGGATCATCGCATAGGCTTTGGGTTCATTTTCCGGCGTCATCGCCATATTGATGTTGGGCCCCAGCACTAAGGCCATCCCCCAGTAGGCCATGGCGCAGTTGGGATCGAGGCGCGCGGCTTCTCGAAATGAGCGGCTGGCTTCGGCGTGGTTAAAGCCGTAAGCCAGCATCATGCCCTGGCTGATGAACAGCTGGGCGCGCGGTGAACGTGTCGTCACGGCGAACTTGTGATCTCCCAGGTTTTGAAGGCGGGGAGCGATCTGACCCGTCACCGCAGCTGATGTAACGTCCTCCTGAGGCGTTTTCTGCGTGCACGATGCCGACTGGACGCTTAAGATCCCCACCAGAACAACGGCAAAGGTCGGGAGAAAAATGTTATATATTTTGGGCCATTGATTAGACATTGGTGGACCTCCATATTTTTTAAAGGTGATTTTAATTGACAGGCACTCGCATTATCGCAGACGGATCAGTTGCCAGCAGAAAAGGGCACGCGTGCTGCTTCTGGCCAGGATGCGGAAGCAAATAGAGGTAGCGAGCACGTCATGACAAACGAATGAAACGCTTATTGTACCGCTTAAATGGAGATTACATCCTTTAAATCGACAAACCGGATTATGGTTGGAAATTATGACCACTCTGTGGCATGTCAAGGGCGCGATAATTAAAATTTTGTTGGGTGAAGTTGTTGACAATCAATTCTGCTTCCGATAGTTGGAAGTAAATCGTTTTTGATAATTCCTGATATTAAATTCTGAGTTACAACTGAAGCGAATACACAGCTTAACATTTCCACGTTGCCCATTCTTAAAAATCGCCTTCTTTTTAATTCAACAAATTCAATTAAGGTCCATCACCAGGACGGTGAACTGTATATAAGAAAGGAGTACGACATGAAACTTAAAGTTAATGCATGGATATTATTCTTCGTAAGTTTATGTTTCGTCTCAATGGCCTGGGCAGAAGTGGAGGTGCCTGAAAAAATAGAAAAAGTTGTGCCTATTTATAAGGGAGCCAAAATCGTACAGTCGATGCAATTTGAAGAAGGTGCCCAGGTCGTTTTTGAAGTTTCAACAGAAAGAAAGGAGGTTGTTAAATACTACAAGGACACCATGCAAAAGAAGGGCTGGAAAGTGGTAATGGAGATGAATATGGAAAACAATTCCATGCTGAATCTGGCCAAAGACAATTTATCCTTGGTAGTAAACACCGGCCTCAATCAGCAAGGAAAAACCACGGTTCATTTGATTTTACAGGATAAATAATGACCAGCGGTTTTTATTGTAGGTATGTACGAGCGGTCTTAAAAATAGCAGATCACCCAATCAGGTCTGTCCCGCCATAGGCAGGATTAAGCCCGTTCAAAGTAAAAAATGTCTGATATTATTTTTATCGGTACTTAACAGAATCCTGAACCTTAAACCCTGTTTGCCCCGTTAAATTTCTCGACAGAGAACAGCGAAGCGGATTTAACTGGGGAACCTTGAACCTTTTTTTTATTTTTTCATCTTAGCCTTCAGCTCAAACAAAAGATCATCATATTTTTTGGTTTCAGGGTCCAGTCTGAGGGCCTCTTTGGCATCCTCGACCGCTCTATCTAGATTTCCGGATTTATAATAAGCGGATGCCCTTCCGTAATAAGAAGGCGCAAATGCCGGATCGACTTTTAAAGCCGCGTAATAATCTTTAATCGCTTTTTCATAATCTGCCTTGCTTTGCCAGACCCACCCGCGATTGTTATAAACATACTTAATATTTTTGTGATTTGGATTTAATGCAATCGCATCTGAAAAATCCTTGATGGCCGCATCATTTTTATTTAAAGAATGATAAGAATTGCCCCTGGATTCAATGATCGAAAATTTGGTCGCTTTATCCGTATCCGGGCATATTTCAAGGGCCTTGGTGAAATCGTTAATTGCCTCATTATATTGGCGATTTTCCAAATAGGCCCTGCCCCGCATATAATAGACTTTGTGGTTTTCCTTATCTTTAGGATCTATTTCCAGCGCTTTAGTAAAATCATCGATTGAGCGGTCATACTCCATGCTTTTATAGAAAACTAAACCCTGCTCATAGTATTCATCCGCATATTTTTTATTGCTATTTGTGCATGCCAAAAAAAGCAGCACGATCGCAGCCATAAACAGTACTAAGGTTTTTTGGGGAAAACATTTTAACATGATGATGTCCTCCTATCTGTTCTGCCCATTCCCGGCGTAATCTGTTCTCGGTTCCTATTTTATACAAAATAACCCCCTTGACGTTCCATATCATTTTCTGAGTAAAGAGACAAAAATTTTGAGGATATTTTTTTAATACCCACTTCCTTGAAAATGCGGGAGGAGCTGAATTGCGCTTGATAAAACAGATAAACTCAGGTATTTTTTGCTGGCCTGATCAAAGCAGCCAAACGCCTGCGCTTCCGGCTCGCATCTCCAATTTTATTTTTAAGGGGTAAACGCCATGGGCATCGGTAAGATAAAATCGACGATCAAAGATAAAATCAAAAAAGTCCGGAATTTTTTCCAGCTGTACACCACCGGTCTGAGCCGCAGAGAAATAGAGCGCATGCTGCATAAAGACGCGCTGGAGGCCTTGACTTATTATAAAGACAAAACCACGCTCAAAGACAGCCCGCTTGAAAAAAAATCGTTAAAATCAAAAATCAGCGTCTTTAAAGAAATTTTTATGAGCTTTGTGATGCAGCTGACACCGGCCCGCAGGTTTTTCTACGGGCTCAGTTTC
>JASFTL010000538.1:0-3231 GCA_050053555.1 Desulfobacterales bacterium | reverse complement strand
CTGTCGTTCCAAAATCTTTTTTACTTTACTAGAAGACACCGATTTTTTTTTTAAAAGCACAAGAGCCGACTTAAAAAATCGAAATATTTATTAATGATTTTAAAAAGTTACGGATGCGATAGGCAAATAAAGAATGCTTAACTACATTTTAAATGCGAGGCATTTGTGATGGGAACGATTAAATAGAGACGCCTCGGAAGGGTGAAACCCAAGTTGACATGATTTCAGGAACCAAAAATATAAACGAATTATTTCATAAAGATAGGCTGTATCAGCAAGGGTTTACAGTGCAAATAAAGTTGCACGTTTAAAAATTGGGATGAGTCATTATTTCATCTTTTTTGAAAACGCTGCTAAAAAACATGTAACATTCTGTAGGAATAAAATTTGATCGATGGAATACGAATGATTATTTGAAGGTAAGTACCGGCCAGGATCTTTGGCGAGCTATTTTTTCGAGAACATGGGTGGGTTCAACCACATGCGGTTTGCCTACGGTTTCAAGCAGCGGCAGATCGGATTGATGATTGCCGTAGGCGTAGGATTTTGCAAGGTCCAGTCCGATGTTTTCCGCCAGCTCTAAGGTCAGCCTTTTTTTGTTCTGGTCCACACACACCAGCCCTTTTGGCTTGCCGGTCATCAAACCGTTTTGATCAACTTCCAGGTCGGTGCACAGAAGATGGTCAAATTCAAGATCCTTGATCACCGGCTCCAGCAGGTACCTGACCGAACCGGATATTAATACCAACAGATGGCCTTCATTTTTGTGGAACCGCACCTTTGAAAGGATTCTGGGCGCCAGATGGGGTTTCAAATACTCCCGGTAAAACGCTTCCGCACCTTTTTGAAAGTCGAGTAAGCGTTTTTTCTTATAAAAGGTCAGTACGATTCTGACCATGCGTTCATCTGAAAGCAACCGCCGTTGATAAAAAAAATTGGACACCTGGATTTTAAGGATGTAGCCCAACGGTACCATACGTCTATCCCACAACCATTTTATACCCAGCCTGCCGCTTTCCTTTTCCAGCAAGGTTTTGTCGAAATCGAAAAAGGCCGCAATTTGGCTATTAAAGTTCATTGATTTCCAATTCGTCTCATTGATGCAGAAGGGTTTAGGATTCAGAGGAATTAAGCAGCTGGGTAATCATATTATATTCAAAATCGGTACCGTCGTAATCATATGTTGATTCTTCTCCGGTCATCGGAATTAATTTAAGGTTTCCGTTGAAAAAGGCGGATGTGATGTTTTCGACTTCTTTGATACTTAAATCCTTTTTTATAAAATATTTGGAATATATGTTTGGATATCCAAGGTTGCGTGTAATTCGAAACAACCTTAATTGCGCATTTGGGTTAAGCGCTTTGCGAAGGCTGTAGGCGGTGTTCGCGGTGTTAATGTCAAATAAATGAGGATTTGCAAGCAGCAAGGAAGAAAGTCTGAATCCTTGCCTGCCGTTGTCATCTTTTTGTCCGGGTAGCTGATACTCTGTGTCATTGAGAAGCTTCAGCGGAGGTCTTTCCAGTTTGTCCCTATGGATATCAGTGAGTATGGCCGGGAAAACAATCGCGGCCTGCTCCTGATATTTTAGAGCCGTATGCAGAAAATGCTCTATAAATTCTTTTTTTGTTAGAGGTGAATCCGAAGCAACAAATAAGGCGTGTTTTTTATTCTTGCAGGCCTTGCTGGCGGCGTAGCCTTTGATCAAATTGCCTGCGATGGTGTTGTATTTGACTTTCCGATTGATGATGTTGAAGCGCTCGATCGTTTCTGCTGTAATTTTTGAATTCTGGTTGATGATACGGCACCGCTTTTGGGATCTTTTGATGAAATTGCCCAGGCGTTGTTCGAGTAACATCTGGTGCCCAACGATTATGATCTCATCGATATAGTCACTCGCAAATAGCTTTTCAAGCGT
Organism: Desulfobacterales bacterium; assembly: GCA_050053555.1. GTDB lineage: Bacteria > Desulfobacterota > Desulfobacteria > Desulfobacterales > JAHEIW01 > JAHEIW01. The sequence continues at coordinate 1,315 of JASFTL010000538.1, read as the reverse complement.
ATATTGTATTAAGGGCTTGTTTTCTTCTTTCCCATCAATGACCGATTTAAATTCCCTCAAAGGCCGGTAACCGGTCTCTATGAATTTCTCACCGTAGTGCTCGGCAACGATCTTGCTGTAACGTTTAACTTCTCTTTTGTTTGTATATCCGGCCATCAGGATTGCGCTAACCATGACATTATCCACCTAACCCACAAGAAATATAAAAAGCTTGATCAACATTCTTATACTGATTTGGGATTTTAATCGGTAGGCGGGATGGAATGCAAGGATATTTTAGCATTGTAAGACAGATGAGGTATCGGGTTAGAGAGTCGGTTTTAGACCGGCTTTGAGGATACCGGCGCGGGCCAGAATGGCTAAAGCGTCAAAGTAGGGGACGGAAAGGTGTTTCTGCTTTAGTGCCAGCGGGATTTCAGTACAACCGGCAATAATTCCCTGCGCTCCTTTTGAGATAAGGCTTTCAGCCGTGGCGATTAAATTTGAAGTCAACTCTTCTTTGGAGCGAGCGGGCTGAGAATTTTTGATATCATAAATAGCCGCCATTACTTTGGACTGGTGGTTTTCATTTGGCACGATCGTATGAATGCCGTCGGTGGCGAGGCGCTTTTGAAAAAGACCGCCCCGAATGGTTCCGGTGGTTCCCATCAGACCGATGGTTTTGATTTCGGAATGTTCTGTTATAATGGTTTCAGCTATCGTCTCGAAGATCGACAGAATTGGGAGCTCGATTTGTTCCTGGATTTTATCGAGGAAAAAATGGGCCGATACGCAGGGGATAATGATGAAATCTGCTCCAGCGCGTTGCAGCGAACGGCATCCCTCCACAAGGATGGCCACCGGTGATTCTCCCTGACCGATGATGGCGGCGGTGCGATCCGGAACCTTGGGATTGGCGTCGATAATCACCCGCAGATGTTCCTGATCCGTCTTTGCCGGGGTGTTTTTAATAATCTTGGAATAGCAGTCCAGCGTTGCTTCCGGTCCCATTCCCCCCAATATACCGATAACTTTTTCTTTCATTTTTTTCACCACCGACCCGCCCGCCCCGCCTGAGCGCTCGCGATGGCGGGCAGGGATCACAGAGCACACAGAGAAAAAAATAAAAATTGTTCAACCCTCTTTTTACTCAGCCCTTATGAAACCCTGAACCTCTGAACGCTGAACCTTATTTAACCAAGTATATCCTGCATATAAACATACAGCGCCGGCGAACCGCCGGTGTGAACGAAAAGTATATTTTCATCTCTATTGAAAATACCTTTGCGCACCAGGTCAATGAGCCCGGCCATGGCTTTGCCGGTGTAAACCGGGT
>JASFTL010000537.1:0-3233 GCA_050053555.1 Desulfobacterales bacterium | reverse complement strand
TCCCGCAACCGAAACGTTTTTTTGACAACCACTATAACACCCAATAGCTTCGTTGTAAGAACAGTTTTGGCCGATCTTAAATGCGAGGCATTATTCAACTGATAAAAATCATATTGATATTCGTGGTTTGCCAGGCAATTTTGGCAGCTGAAGGTGATTGGGAATTCATAAGCGATGATGCGGGCATCGCATTATATTCACGGGAAGTCAGTGGTCATTCCGAACTTGAATTCAAAGCTGTTGGTCTTGTTAATCAGCCGCTTGAGGTTATCGGAGCCGTATTATCTGATATCTCATCCTATCCCAAGTGGTTCTTCAAGTGCATTGAATCCAAAAAGATCCCTATAGAAAACACTTCTGAACTTGTTTATTACCTGTATATTGCAATTGATACCCCATGGCCATTTTACAACCGCGATGTGGTCTATAAGACGAATGTTATCATTAATGATGTTGTAGGAAAGGTTGTCATACGAAGTACGGCGTTAACCGAGCAACTTATTCCCCCGCGAAGAGATTTTGTCCGTATAATAGATTCTGAACATCAGTGGATTCTTGAAAGCGTTTCCGGCCAACGGACGCGCATTAGCTTTATTCATCGCACCAATGCGGCGGGTTCATTCGCAAATTATATCTCCGATCCCGGCACACGGGACACGACACTTCATTCGCTCAAAAATTTGATCGACAGGGTAACCGATCCCTCATATGGGAAAGCTGGAAAAAATTAAGATTTGCTCCGCTAATTTCAGCAGATCAGCCTGAGTTTTCGTACGCATCGCTTGACCCTACTGCCAAATAATATTTGCTGAAGGTACGATTATTCGCATAGCGGTACCAATAGAATGGGACATGGCGCCTTTTCGAGAATCGTCATTCCGACATAATCGACCCGTCCGAGGCACATTTTTTCCGGTAACTGGTGGCAGCCCAAGATGATAAGGTCGGCATTAATATCACGAGCCATTTTGCAGACCGCCAGCGCCGGATCAGATGGTAAACACGTAAATGAAACCTTTTCCAGCTCTCCCAGCAGCGGCTGTATTTTAGAAGCATATTGCCGTTCCGCATTTGTAATCGCGTTAACCCGAATGGGATCATCCTCGTCCAGTTCGGTTAAGGTATAATCCAGGACGTGAATGATGCTCAACTCGGCATCATGGGCTCGCGCCAGTTCAATACCTTTTACCAGAGCAAACTCAGCAGCGGCTGCAAATTTTAAAGCCATAAGGATTCGGTTAAACATGCTAGGCCTCCATTGCTCAGCAATGTGTCGCGCAGTTTAAATGTTTCAAACCGCTAACGCCTTGGACCGCCTTGCGATATTTTATACCGCTTGTCATAATAATGTTCCGAAAAAAGGATGGCGGCATAAGTGTTGTCGCAAAAAAACGTCCCGCAGCCGGTACGTTTTTTTGACAACCACTATAAAACGCCTCTTGTTTATTGAGGATTTCAAATCAGAGCCCGTCGATATTTCGGAAATTCAGAACGGTGTTCCGGTGCCGATGTTGCTAAATAGAGAAACAAACTGGAAGAAACGGAAGAAAATTATACCTTAGGACTGTATGAGATAAGGCGGCTGACAAGTCGATCTGTTAATCCTATTTCGCTTTTGCCCCCCGAGTATCATGGCACCCCGGAGGCTCAAGGCGGCAATTTTGAATAACGCCTTTTCATGTCTACTGTTCTAAAGTTAAGTTGTATTGTCTGTTCAACTGATGTATGCTTTTATTAATGTTATCAATCTATAGCGGTTTTTAAGACCGGCAGTCAAACGATATTTTAGAACCCCTAAAGACCATTATAATGATATGCCCTTCCTTGTATCAAACCGGTCAAATAAGAGGTAGACTAAATTGAATGACTTCAGAGCGCTTAAAGCGGAATTGGATCGATTAAAGCGTGAAAAAGCAGCTCTTAAGGCCCAGAGTGAGCTCCTTGAGAAATTTGTTTCTCTGGCACGCTCTCCCGGAAAAGATAAAACGTTGATCAAGATTTTGCAGAAAACTCTGGAAGTTTTTGCGGAATTAACCGGTGCCGAAAAAGGCAGCCTGTTTTTGCTCGATCGCAATGGGGTCGTAATAGAGAGTATTTTGACACGCATCGATGCAACACCGGAGCAGCGCTCGCAACTGATCGGGCATGTTTTAGACAAAGGACTTGCCGGGTGGGTGCGACGGCATCGCGAAGTGGGTTTAATATCGGACACCAAAACGGACGATCGCTGGCTGCATCTCAAGGATCAGCCCTACACCGCTCGTTCAGCCCTGGCGGTACCCATTCTCAGGGGTGAAAAACTGCTCGGTTTGCTTACCCTACTCCATGCACAACCCGGTCATTTCGCCAAGGAAGCCGCCGAATTGATGAAAATAACCGCCGGTCAGATCGCCATCGCTCTTGAGAATGCGCGCCTTTATGCCAAGTTAGAAAAATCCTTCCATAACCTTGAGCGGGCCAAGGCAAAGGTCGATGATTATTCGAATGCGCTTAATGCCGAATTGGAAAAAGGCAAAAAGATTCAAAGAGATTTCTTGCCTGCGGACATCCCTCAAATCCCCGGATGGGAAATTGACACCTGTTTTCATCCCGCTCGACAGGTTTCCGGAGATTTTTATGATGCATTTGTGCTGCCGGGAAATTATGTCGGCTTAGTGATTGCCGACGTATGCGACAAAGGGGTGGGGTCTGCGCTTTATATGGCGCTTTTTCGAAGCTTGATACGGGTTTTTTCGGGCCAAATCAGTCTTGGCGGATGGTCAGCGACCACATCAGGCAAAACAAAAGAAACCGCATCGGAGTCTGACCTAAGCCGCATGCTGCAAGCCGTATCGCTGACCAATGACTATATCGCCGAAGAGCACGGTCATGAAGTAATGTTCGCAACCCTTTTTTTCGGCGTGTTAAATCCAGCCACCGGCGATCTTTTGTTTATCAATGGCGGACACGAACCCCCTTTTATTATCGGGCAATCGAAAATAAAAGCAACGCTAACGTCGCATGGCCCGGTTGTCGGCATCATCAGCGGTGCGGAATTTAAAATCCAGCATGCCCAGCTCGAGCCCGGCGATATTTTAATTGGTTATACAGACGGGGTGACTGAGGCGCTTTCGCCCCAGGAGACATTGTTTACCAAAGAAAGGTTTCTTTCGGTGATCGAACAGCCGGTCTCGTCCGCAAGCGACCTGATCGAGCGAATCAAAACCCAGCTGTTTCGTCATATCGACAATGCC
>JASFTL010000536.1:0-3240 GCA_050053555.1 Desulfobacterales bacterium | reverse complement strand
AGATGCATCAGGAAATAAAAGAGGGCGCCAGTCTATATGAGGCCTTTCGCAGGCACCCCAGGGTGTTTTCACCTTTATATTGCAGTATGATCAGAGCCGGCGAAGCCAGCGGCGCGCTGCCGGAGGTGCTTGAACGCCTGATTTATATTATCGATCATGAGCACCAGGTTAAATCCGATATCAAATCCGCCATGACCTACCCCATTATCGTGGTGGTCTTTCTGTTTACGGCATTTCTGGTTTTAATTACCCAGGTAATCCCGAAATTCGTCAATATTTTTAACAATGCCGGATTAACCCTGCCTTTGCCGACGCAGATCTGTCTGTTCATTTATAGGTTTTTATCGAACTACTGGTATCTGATCATCGGCGGAACGGTATTGGCGGTTATGTTCCTTTTTTACTACTTAAAGACCCAACAAGGCAGATTTGCCCGCGACGCGCTTCTCATGCGGATGCCGCTGATCGGACCGCTGTTTGTGAAAAGTGCGGTATCGCGATTTGCCAGCATCTTTTCCATCCTGCAATCCAGCGGCGTAGACGTGCTGGATTCGATGGATATCTTATCCGAAACGATCGGCAATGCAGCCATCGGGAGTGAGCTGCAAGGCATTAAAGACAGCCTGGCGGAGGGCCGCGGTATTGCCGGACCCCTGGGCCAGGCGAAATATTTTACACCGATGCTGATCAATATGGTGGCCATCGGTGAGGAGTCAGGTAATCTGGAAGCCATGCTGCGGGATGTTGCCGAGCATTATGATACCGAAGTTGAATACTCCATGAAAAAACTATCTGAGGCGATCGGTCCGCTGCTGACAGTGGGGCTGGCAGCGGTGGTGGGCTTTTTTGCCCTGGCCATCTTTTTGCCGATGTGGGACCTCACATTGATGGCCAAATAAAGGTGTCAGGTTTCGGGTGTCAGGTGTCACAAACTAGGCTACTGGCTCCTGGTCACTGGCTCCTGGCCAGCCTGCGACGAGCTCAGCCGAGTCGAAGCAAGAAGCGAGAAGCCAGCGGCCAAAACGCTGACACCTGAACACTGAAACCATCTTTATAGATATGCGACAATCACGGTTTTACATAAGCCTTTATATCATTATTCCATTTATTATCACTGGTTTGACTATTCTGGCCAGTATCATTTCCTTTCGGTTGACCAAATACAGTCTGGGAGAGGGATCTGATCCCACCCAGCCGGTTTTCTGGTTTATCATCGTTATCAGCATTCTGGCATTCATTATTGGATTTGCACTGGTGCGCTTTATTTTGAGGCCGGTTGAACAGTTTGTCGAAAAAGCCATAAAGCTGGCTTCAATCTCGGGCGATCCGGCCGACAAAAAAAAGGAATGGCCTGTGGACAAAATTGAACAATTTGCCAGCGTCTTTGATCGGGTCACATCGGTGCTTAGCCGCATGGATGCCCGCCATTTTTTTCCACAAATTATCGGTGAAAGCATCGCCATGCGGGGTCTTTTAAGCCTGATTAAAAAAGTGGCCCCGACCGATTCGACCGTCCTAATTTTAGGCGAGAGCGGAACCGGCAAGGAGCTTGTGGCCACCAGTATCTACGAAAATTGTCTGCGCAAAAACAAGCCTTTCATCAAACTCAATTGCGCCGCCATCCCGACAGAATTACTGGAAAGCGAGTTGTTCGGACATGAAAAAGGCGCCTTTACGGGTGCGACAAAATTCAAGCCCGGTAAATTTGACATGGCCAACGAGGGAACCCTTTTTTTAGACGAAATCGGCGACATGCCCTTGGATCTGCAGTCTAAAATCCTGCGCGTCATCCAGGAAAAAGAGTTTTATCGGGTGGGCGGCAGCAGTACCATTAAGGTGGATGTCCGCTTTATTGCATCCACCAATCAAAATCTTGAAAAATTGGTTCAGGAAGGTAAATTTAGAGAAGATCTTTATTATCGTTTGAATGTTTTTACGCTGCATTTACCGCCCCTGCGGGAACGAAAAGAAGATTTACCCCTGCTGGTCGACTACTTTTTGCAAAACTTACCGAAAAAAGTTGACATTTCCTCCGTGGCCTTGCAGATGATCATGGCCTACACCTGGCCCGGAAACATCCGCGAGCTTAAAAACGTGATTGAAAGTGCAGCGGTCATTGCTGAAAATGGTTTCATCGAACCGGCCCAACTGCCCGGCAAGATTACGGGTGCATTTAATACCAATTCCAAAGAGGAGGTTTCATTACCGGTGAATCTACCGCTGGATGAACGTATCAATGAAATTGAAAAAAGTATGATCATCGAAGCCCTCAGAAAAACAGGCGGTGTCCAGGTGAGAGCCACAGAGCTGTTGGGAATCAACCAGCGCAGTTTGTGGCATCGAATTAAAAAGCACAAAATTGATGTGAAAAGCATAAAAAGCAACGAAATTTGATGTTTTTGCTTGCCATTTACCAACAAAATATGTAGAATTTGAATAGAGCCCGTTCAACACCCGGCAACAGCCCGTGCGATAATCTTTTTAACCTATTGAAATAATGTAAAATAATTTTTATTCCGTTTCTGCCGAATTTCTGGCATCAAAAATGCATAATTTGTAATCAAGTTTAACTCAAATGGAGGATGACATTACCCATCCGGGGCTCAGCCCCTTTTTTTGCTTGAAGCGTACCCGGAAATATAAAGAGGAGGAAGCATAGCTTATGAAAAAACAGAACCGATTGCGAAATCAAGAGGGCTTTACCCTGGTTGAGATTATTGCGGTCTTGATTATTCTGGGAATCCTGGCGGCTGTGGCGGTCCCCCGCTACATCGATCTGGAATCCAATGCCCGGCAGCGGGCCATCGATGCCGGCATATCAGAGCTCAATGGCCGCGAAAGTCTAACCTGGGCCGACCTTAAGATCTCGGTTACCGGGTATACTAATGATACCAATTTACAGAATCAGATGAATTATTCCCTCGGCGGTGATTATACCTGGCAGGCAGGCGTAGGTGCAGGCGGCGGTACACTTATATTCCGGAACACCACGGTCGTTCCGCTGAACCGACAAGCATCTACTCCGTCTCAACCTGCGACGTGGACCCGTTAGCAAAAGCGTTGAGAAAGCCAGTTCTTCCGATCAATCGCTTCTTAGCTTCTGATACTATAGGTATGTCTATTCCAAGCGAGAAGGGATTCACGCTAGTCGAAATCATCGCCGTGCTGGTCATCTTAAGCGTTTTGGCTGCAGTCGCCATACCCCGCTACATCAGCATCGATGAACGCGCCCGCCAGCGC
>JASFTL010000535.1:0-3240 GCA_050053555.1 Desulfobacterales bacterium | reverse complement strand
TTCATCGATAAATAGGATGATTTCACCTTCTGCGGCCTCGACCTCTTTTAAAACGGCTTTGAGGCGATCTTCAAATTCACCGCGATACTTGGCACCGGCGATCAGCGCTCCCATATCCAGAGCCACGAGGCGTCTGTTTTTAAGGGTTTCGGAAACATCCCCTTCCGCAATTCGCTGAGCCAGACCTTCAACAATGGCGGTTTTACCGACACCCGGCTCGCCGATCAATACCGGGTTGTTCTTCGTGCGTCTGGAAAGGACCTGAACAATGCGCCGGACTTCTTCGTCCCGACCGATGACCGGATCCAATTTGCCCAGACGAGCCAGGTCCGTCAGGTCACGGCTGAATTTTTCCAGCGCCTGGTATTTGTCTTCAGGATTGGGATCGGTGATGCGCTGTTTTCCCCTTATCACTTGCAAAACTTGTAATATGGTATCCCGCGAAACACCTGCCCGGGATAGGATTTTAGCTGCTTCTCCGGTTTTTTCGTCGGCAATGGCCAAAAGTATATGCTCGATGCTGACATATTCATCCTTCATGTTGGTGGCTTCTGAAAATGCCTGTTCCAATACCGCCTTGGCCCTGGGCGAGATATAAGCCTCACCCCTTCCGGCACCGCTGACAGCGGGAAGCCTATCAATTGCAGCGGTTACCTGCTGAGCGATATCGTTCGGTGCAGCACCCAGTTTGCGAAGCATGGCACCGGCAATGCCTTCGGTTTCAGCGAGCATGGCCGCCAGCAGGTGCTCGGGTTCGATCTGCTGATTATTATGCTGTGCGGCCAGCGACTGGGCACTTTGTATAAGTTCCTGAGATTTTATGGTAAATTTATCAAAACGCATTGGTCATCTATCCTTCCAAAAAATCGGGTTGTTTATTAAAGTAAATTTAATCACATTACTAATAATGTCAACATATAATAGTAATGAAATATTGAATTTGACTAAGTCCTCCTTTGCAACACAGCCCTTGGGCGTTAGATGCAGGTTTGAGATCGCTTCTAAATATATCATAAATAGGAGGATCTCTTCAACCAATCGACCAAGCGTGAAAAGGCTTTGCCAGGCGCAGGCTTTCATAAAGGGCAATACCGGCAGCAGTGGAAAGATTTAAGGATCGAATATCTTTTGTGATGGGGATATGGTAGGTAGAGTCCGGATACTGGCTGACAATGTTTTCGGGAAGTCCGCGGGTTTCGGAGCCGAAAATAAGAAACTGCCTGGCAGGTGACGTCATGGACCAGAAAGGCCGGGTTCCGGTTTTTGAAAAGACGGCCACCTCGGCCTGTTCGGGCGCCATTTTTGATTGAAAACCGGCAAAATCATCCCAGATACTGAGCTTTACGAGCGGCCAATAATCCAAACCCGCGCGTTTGACTTCTTTGCGGTCCAGGGAAAATCCCAACGGTTTGATCAAATGCAGAAAGGATCCGGTGGCAACGCATGTCCGACCGATGTTGCCGGTGTTCCAGTGGATCTCCGGTGATACCAAGACCACATGACGCTCAAGCTCGGTTCTGTTGTCATTTCTAATATCTGGAGTCAATTTTAGATTCCAAAATAGGTTTCAGGGTTCAGATGTCAGAAAACAGAAGACAGAGGATAGCCATGGTGACTGGAGAGCAACCTACTGCTCGCTGTCTTTTGCGATCGGCCATCTGTCTTCTGAGCTCTGACCTCTGACATCTGTTAAATCTTCTTTCCGCAATGAGGGCAGTATTTGAAATCCTTATCCAGTACTTTCCCACAAGATCGGCAGGTTTGTGCCCCTTCAGGCTGCTGCCGGTTGACGTCCGGTCCAAACTCATTAACGCTCCGTTCACAGCGATCGCACATAATAAACGGTTCTCCCTTTCTAATTCTGAATAGGGGAATAAAGAAGAGGCTGAGGTAGTGATCCATGCGCTTATAGTACGCCTGATGCAACCCGCAAACCGGGCATCTGCGGGGATTTTGATCCAATACTTTTATTTTGGGCGAAACACCGGCGATGAAGATCATTTTCGAAGCTTCAACGTCTAAAGGTTCATAGGTTACCGGCTGCTGGTCTCTGGCCTCTTGCTGCTGGCTGCCGGTTTTTGACCAGCTGCCAGAAGCGAGAAGCTAGCGGCCAAAACCGTGGACCCCCTGTACTGATATTTGCCATTTGAGATTGGGCGGCTTAAAAACTTCTCGGCTTACAGATGATTTCCCTAATCCGCATATCAAAGAAATTGTTCTGGTGAGCGGGTTTAAGAACCAATGCGGCGTCCGCTCCGCGACCGGATCCGCCAATGGCAATGATATCATTTCCGGTAAGGGCCCCAGCATCGGCCGCCATCACCGCCACTTCAACCGCAACCTTGATACCCTGGCCAAAGAGCCTCAACGTGTCGGCCATAATTAGGACAGGATACACGCCGGAATGTTTTTTAGCAATGGAACGCTCGACGCCTGATAGCGCATGGCTGGCGGCGACCACCTTTATTCCTTTATTTTGCAAGTCTGCTTTGACATCATCGGGCAATTCATTTTTAAAGGGTTCTTTAAAGCCGCTATGGTAGGTGACCACGGTTATACGGGATCCGGCGAAAATTTCAACGGTCTTGTAAGCGGTAAAGCCGGTTGTTGACGCCACTACCACCTCTTTTAAAGACAGGTCTTTTGCTCTTTGCGCCGCAAGTTTAAGGGTCTGGTCTGTGTTGTCTTTTCCAGGTCTGTCGAAATACAAATTTGCCTCCTCCTTCTGTGGACATACGGGTTTTATGTTAATTGAACATCATACCGCAAATGATCATCCAGTCAATAAATAGCGAATCTTTAAATCCGGTTCCATCCAAAAAGGCTCAATTTTTTCTTGCTTTGCTGAACAATCATCACTAAGATATAAATTAAAAGCCAAAACGTTAACAGAGTGCTTAGCAGACGCATATCGCGTTTTGCGTGACGCCCCTTTTTCAACACCTCTTTCACACCACGTACACCGCTATTGTTTCTGCCCTGCCGCGGGAGGAAGGTTCCGTCGATAACCAGACAGATAAATGCGGTTAATCTTCCTTAAAGCATGTCTGAAGCTAAACTCAACAATCGCTTGGCACAATAGGCTGAAATCGATCGGACCGTCAATTTAAACGCCAACGATCATCATTATGATTGAATATAGATCTGGCGATCCTGTTTCAATTCAAGGAAGAAAAAAAGCTAAACGGGAGGATAATATGGCCACAGCAAAATTAGGAGATACGGTTAAAATTAACTTTA
>JASFTL010000534.1:0-3247 GCA_050053555.1 Desulfobacterales bacterium | reverse complement strand
AAAGCGGTTTTTTAGAAAAGTGGACCCAAAAATTAATATCAAATAAAAAAAAATTTTCTGGGAAAATTATTTAAACTGTTTCCAAATGAACACAGATGGCTGAAATTATGTGCTGATTTGGACACACTTCCGACATTAAAGCGTAGATCGGTTTGTAAAATTGCGGGTAATTTATTCATTTTAATGGTGTTATTTTGGATAGTTAAAAAGCCATTTTTTTTGATGTTAATTTTCTCAAATTTTTAACAAAATGTGGCGAAAAAATGACTACTTTTTTAGCGGAAGAAATGCGATAAGTTATCAAAATAATAAATAAATATTTGACATTCGGTGATGGACGAGATACATATCAATACTAATTAAATGACAATCTAGTTTTCCTTTATATTAGGCTGCAGAAAATTAATAGCGACTTTCTGATATTGAGTTTTAGTTTAGCTGTGTATCCGATGCTTTAATGTGCCTTTGATGAGTGGCACACCATACGAGGAGAAAGATGAAGTGACTATGGAAGCAACACCGACGACGAATAACCTATCCTTTCGAGCTGGAAACTTTTCAACCCTGCCGGAAGCGCTGGACTATGCTGCTCAGGGCCAAACCGGTTACAATTTCTACAACGGACGTGGGAAGCTCAATGCTGTTCTTTCTTACGCAGAATTGCGTGATGAGGCCCAAACGCTGGCACGCCGTCTTTGCAGCTTGGGCCTGGAACGTGGCGCTCGCGTGGCTTTGGTGGCGGATACCCATCCGGACTTTATTCGTTTTTTCTTTGCCTGTCAGTATGCCGGGTTAATACCTGTCCCCTTACCGGCGTCGGTCCACATGGGCGGGCGGAATTCTTATATAAATCAGCTTCGGCGACTGTTACTGAGCTGCCGGGCAACGGTTGCGATGGCGACGGAGGATTTCTTGCCGTTTCTTTGTGAAGCAGCCGAAGGCCTTAACTTACGCTTTTGCGGTACTCCCGAGACGTTTGCCGAACTGCCTGAAGCACCGATGCCGTTGAGTCCGCTGGGCCCCAGAGAGCTCGCCTACATACAGTATACCTCCGGTAGCACCCGGTTTCCACGCGGCGTGATGATCACTCAGGAGGCGGTTCTTAACAATCTTGCCGCCATTATCAAACATGGAAACAAAATAGGCCCGGAGGACCGGTGTGCGTCCTGGTTGCCTTTTTATCACGATATGGGCCTTGTGGGACTCGTACTGGTTCCTGTGGCATCGCAACTATCAGTTGATTACCTGCGAACACGTGATTTTGCGATGCGGCCTCGATTGTGGCTGGCATTGATGACCGAGAATCGCGCGACACTATCAATCGGACCTCCTTTCGGCTATGAATTGTGCCTGCAGCGGTTGCGTCCCAGTGATATCGAGAAATTCGATTTAAGCGCCTGGCGCATGGCCGGGGTTGGTGCTGAGACCATTCGCCCTGAGCCGTTATATCAATTTGCCGAATTTTTGGAACCCTGCGGGTTTAATAAAGAGGCTTTTTGTGCTTGTTACGGAATGGCGGAATGTTCTCTGGCTGTGAGTTTTGCGCCACTGAATGAAGGATTAAACATCGATATTGTCAATGGCGATTATCTTTCCGAATACCGACAGGCGGTGCTCGAAAAAGACAACTCCCCGCAAGAGGCCATTCGATCCAGCCAATTTGTGGATTGCGGGGCGCCATTGCCGGGTTACGAAGTTGAGGTGCGGGATTCAACGGGTGCTGAACTGCCGGAGCGGTGTGTCGGAACCATTTATGTTCGTTCACCCAGCATCATGTCCGGTTATTTTGGCGACCTTAAATTAACGCGGGAAGTACTGACATCCGACGGATGGTTTAATACAGGCGATCTCGGTTATCGAGTCAAAGACAACCTTTTTATTACCGGCCGTGAAAAAGATATGATTATTATTAAGGGCCGCAACATCTGGCCGCAAGATCTCGAATTTCTGGCCGAACAGCAGCCTGAGGTGAGAACAGGGGATGCCTCGGCCTTTTCGGTCCCCGCTCCGAATGGAGAAGAAAAGACGGTTATGATGGTCCAATGCCGGGTGCCCAATGACCCGAAGCGCTCCGATTTGCGGGAGCGACTGCGGCGCCTTATCCACCAGGAACTCGGAATCGACTGTTACATCGATCTGGTACCTCGCAATACGCTGCCCCGCACCACTTCCGGGAAGTTATCGCGTTCGAAGGCGCGACAAGAATTTTTAAGACGCATTGAAACTGAGCAATTGCAGCCATTCAGCTCTGAGCAATATGTTTCGGTGCAAAATAAAAAAGCTGTTTAGACGCGATATCAAATGTTACGCCACTTGGGCATCTGTTGTCCAAGCGGGCAGCAAAAACTGAATCGGTCTGCCGGAAAGACTATCTCCGTCATCGCAGCTTTAGGCTTAAGCGTTTCAGCGGCTGGGCTGGACATGAGAATGAGAGCTTACGAATCAGACAGGGGTAATCCATACGGTTTCCATGGATTATACAATCGCCTTGACGGGGGCAACGGGTTTTATTGGTAGTGCAGTCGCTCGGCAGCTCGTCGCCACCGGATATAAAATCCAAGCCCTGACCCGTACGACATCGGATAGAAGCCGTCTTTCAGGATTTAACGTCCGCTGGGTTGAGGGTGCGCTTGAAGACCTTGACAGTCTGAGACGCTTAGTATGCGGCGTTGATGTCGTGGTCCACTGCGCGGGCGCCGTTCGTGGAGCGACACAGGACCATTTTAATCGTATTAATGTCGATGGCGTGGCGCGGTTGATGCATGCGGCAGCTGAGCAGCATCCGTTGCCGCGTTTTTTATTTATATCGTCACTTGCCGCAAGGGAACCGGATGTATCGCTTTACGCTGCCAGCAAACGAAAGGCTGAGGCCGTTATTACTGAAAACGCCGGCCGGATGTCATGGATCGTATTCCGGCCGCCGGCCGTATACGGTCCTGGTGAGAGGGAAATGCTTCCACTGATCCGCTGGATGGCACGCGGTATTGCTTTTGTTTTAGGATACGGCAATGCTCGATTTTCAATGCTCTATGTGGACGATTTGGTTGAAGCGGTTCTAAAATGGCTGCTGACCGAAAATTGTCCGAGGCGGGTGTTTGAACTCCACGATGGACACCCCGATGGGTATTCGTGGAAGGATGTCAGCGATACTGTTGGGCGTCTGAACGCCAGACGCGTGCGCTGCGTGCATGTGCCTGTCCCTGCGGTAATGGGGCTGGCAAAAATAAATCTCATAGCAGCTCGCATG
>JASFTL010000533.1:0-3275 GCA_050053555.1 Desulfobacterales bacterium | reverse complement strand
TTTCGATAGCTGAAAATGATTGCACAATGTTCTGGAGTTCGTCGGCTCCGGTAGAGAGCTGATCCTCTGATAGTTCATCGAGGTAATCGGATGACATCTCCTCAGAAATACGTGAGATCTTGTCAAACAGATTTTTGAGTATGGTAAATCCGACAAATGAGAAGACCAGAATGCCCAGAAAGAACAAAGGAACATACTTATCTTTCAGCATGTCATATTTGATGCTAAAAAAAATAAATCCTAAAACCGGAAAGAAAAAGAAAAGACCAAAAATTAAATTAAGCTTTGTATATAGATTTTTTTTCTTCAAAAAAAGATCTCCCAGGCACTGGCCAGTTTGTTTCGACAGGTGGTGAAATCATCGGCAAAGCGGAAGCTGCACCGAAATAGGTTGCATAAGCTATTTATATTATAAAAATAAATTTTCTTCAAGCCCATAAGATTTCGGAGACCATATGGAGGCCATTTTTTAATTCCCGTCAATTCAAACACAATGGCCGCCCCGCAGGCTGCTTAGCATCGATCCTCTTGTATCTGAAAAAATACGGCTATTTTTGGTGTTGGACGAATACTTAAATTGTGTAATAATACCATATCATTGTTTGAAAAGGGTAATTTTTATGCCACCCGCATCAAAATTGCGTTGCCTTGCAGGTAAACGCATTAATGTCAAGCTGAAGATTTTTGAAGATGCGTGCTGTTGTTCAAAGAGTCAAGAGCAGTTCCGTCAAAACTGGAGATGAAATTGTGGGCCAAATTGGCAAAGGCCTCCTCGTATTGCTGGGAGTCGCTAAAGGCGACACTGTTGAGGATGTCGACTATCTGGCCCATAAAATCATCAACCTGCGGATATTTGAAGACCAAGACGGTAAAATGAACCGATCCCTGCTGGAAACCGGTGGTGAATTGCTGGCTGTTTCTCAATTTACGCTGTTGGCGGATTGCCGCAAGGGCAGACGCCCCTCTTTTATCGAAGCTGCAGAACCGGAATTAGCCACCGCGCTTTACGAAAGGTTTGCAAAGATGGTGCGCGAAACAGGCGTCGAGGTTCAAACCGGTCGTTTTCGCGCAATGATGGAAGTTGCCCTGGTTAATGACGGTCCGGTTACCATAATCATCGAAAGTCCCTAGTTTTGTGTACTGCAAGTAATCTGTAAAGCCCGGACTGATTCTATATATTGTCTTTTTCAAAAGTAAAATACAAGCATTTTAGCTGCTGGCTACTGGCTTCTTGCTGCTGGCCACTAGCCAATGGCCAATCCCCAACGAGTCCTTCGGAGGTGAGCCGTCGGCGTAATTTTCCTTCGAGTCCGGGCCTCAGAATCGAAGACGATCGAACTGCTCGGTGAAGTCTATGCCAGAGACCAGAAGCAAGAAGCCAGGAGTCAGGGGCCTGAAACCTGAGACCATCAAGTGGGTTGTTTTTTTAGGAATAATTGTAGGGATCCTCACGAACCCGTTACCTGTTATGGCCCGGGATCTGGATGAACTCGATCGCTTTATTGGCAGACAAGATTCAATACTCATAACCGACTCCCAAGAGCAAATTTTATTGGCCAAAAATGCCGATAAAAGACGGATTCCGGCTTCGATTTTAAAAATTTTCACATCCCTTATTGCCCTGCATTATCTCGGTAAAGATTACCGCTTTCCGACCGAATTTTATCTGGACGAACAATCAAATCTGAAAATCAAAGGCTATGGCGATCCGCTTTTGGTCTCCGAGGTCATTTTAAAAATATCACAGGTTCTGGCGGTGCTCTTAAAAAATTCACAGCCGATGAATAACCTGATTTTAGATGATTCATATTTTAGTCAGCCACTCACGATACCCGGCATTACATCGTCCTCACAGCCCTATGATGCGCCCAATGGCGCGCTGTGCGTCAATTTTAATACCGTCAACTTTAAACACACATCACAGGGTTATGTCAGTGCCGAACCGCAAACACCGCTGCTGCCGTTTGTGATCAATAAAATAAAAGCATCGAATTTAAAAAAAGGCCGCATCGTTTTTTCCCATAATAAAAGTGAAATTACGATCTACGCGGGTAAACTCTTCCAACATTTCCTCGAAAAACGAGGGATCCGTTTCACAGGAAAGGTCAAGCTGGGACGCATAAATGCCAGTACCGACAGACTGATCTTCAGATACGATTCCGTATCTTCGCTGGAGCAGATTGTAGCGAAGCTCCTGGAACACTCCAACAACTTTACGACCAACCAGCTGCTCATCGCCACCGGTGCAGAAATTCTCGGTCCTCCCGGCACCCTGGCCAAAGGGGTGACCATCGCATCGGATTATGCCAAAAATGAGTTCGGCATCGAAAATATGGAGATCGTTGAAGGCTCCGGGATATCACGAGATAACCAGGTATCGGCCCTGCAAATGGATCGTGCTCTGCAGGCGTTTTTACCCTACCACTATCTGATGCGCAGGGAAGGAAGAGAATTCTACAAGACCGGCACCCTTTACGGTATCAGTACCCGTGCCGGGTATATTAAACGGAGCAGTGGCGAAATCTGCCGCTACGTCATTATGCTTAACTCCCCGGGCAAATCCACCGACTCCCTGATTCTAAGGCTTCTGCGTATTTTGGATTAATTCCCGGCAAACATTCGGCCGTCTGCAATACCTGATTCCCATAAATTCGGACCTATTTGAAATTAGACCGATATCGCCGGGTAAAATGTTCATATGCAAGGCGTGCAAGACTTGAGGAAGGAGGCGTACTTTTTAGTACGCTGGACTGACGAAAGGCGAAGCACAACACAGCAGATGGGCATTTTACGAAGCCGAGTTTTGACTAGCCGCTGGTAATATGCGCATAAGCACTGTGATTGTGGATGGATTCGAAATTTTCGGCACTGACTGAAAACCAGATGATATTATTATCCGCTTCCAGCTTTTTGGCAATATCGCGCACGATATCTTCTACAAACTTGGGGTTTGAAAACGCGGCTTCGGTTACGCGCTTTTCATCCACGCGCTTTAAAACGGAATACACATCGGTTGAAGCGGCGTTTTCCACTAGCTCAATCATATCTTCCATCCAGATGAATTTTTTGAAACGCGTCGCCAGCTGCACCTCGCCACGCTGATTGTGAGCCCCATGGTCACTGATTTCCAATGAGCAGGGACAGACAGATGAAATGGGCACAACAACCTCTGAAACCAGGTCGATTTTCCCTGAAGGATCGCTGGTTCCCACGATACTGCAGGTGTAATCCATCAGACCCCGGGAGGTGCTCACGGGAGCTTTCTTTTCGATAAA
>JASFTL010000532.1:0-3276 GCA_050053555.1 Desulfobacterales bacterium | reverse complement strand
GTTGGCCATCCAACCGCGATCAAGACGCCTCAGCGCCGTGTTGTAAGCGATTGCCACCAGCTTGCGGGCCAGTCCTTCTCGCTTTTCGGAACTTTTGACCTTCGGATGTTTCAATACCATGCGGTAGCCGCCGAAAAGTTCATCGGCGCCTTCGCCGACCAATACGCTGTTGGAGTGCTGTTTGACCATTTTGGATACATAGTAATTTGAAATCAGACCGCTGATACAATCCTCGTCGAAACTTTCCAAATACCAGACGGCATCGGGGATGAAATTCGTAATGTCCTCGTCGGTGATCTTATAGACGCGGTGCTCCAGATCCAGAAATTCGGCCATCCGCTTGGCATTTTCCAAATCCGGCCCGGGAGCCCTGGCGATTGTAGCCGTGAAAAGGACCAGATCGGGGTTGAACTGTCTGGCGATGGCGGCCACAATGGAGCTGTCCAACCCCCCGCTCAACGAAATCGCACCGACGCCGTCCATGCGCTGGCGCACCGCTTCGATCATCAGCTCACGCAGAACTTTGGCGGCCTCCTTTAGGCTGTCGCCGACATCGGACACCTCGGGCTGGAAAGCATCGAACGCTTTGACGCCTTTTTTAGAGCTGTAAATGCAGCCGGGCGGCAGTTCCTCAATGCCGAATTGAACATGGTCGACAAGCCCCTTCATCTCCGTGCTGAAGTAGAAAATATGGTTGCTGCGCCCGAAAAACAGGGGCCGCGCACCGATATGATCCCGTGCCAGCACGACCTCTTCGCCCTTTTCTACTATGGCGCAGGAAAAGCTGCCGTTCAGCCGGGAAAAGCAGTCCCGCTCGTATTTGTCGTAGTATTCTTTGAAAAGAGCCAGATCACTCATCCCTTCGGGACGATCATTAAACAGTTCACCGTCAAAAAGGATGTAGGGCTTTTCATCCAGGGAGGTGCAATGGGTTCGCCGCGGCGACAGATTGATCTCATTGGCCCCCACTGCCCCGCGGTCGTCATAAAGCGTGCGCACCACGGAATTATCCGGACCGCGGTGGCGCATCAACCGCAGCATTTTGCGCATTAGGCCGGTGCTGTCTATGTCGAGTTTGCCATGCTGTGAAATAATGCCTGCAATGCTGGCCATTTTCTTCTCTCCTCTAAATCTTTATTCGTAATTTGCGGGTCAGTATCAAGGATGAAACCCTTTGAGTTTGATCATTGCTATTTCCTATCCCCTGCCGGGTGATATTTCAGATCCCCATCGATTGTGCCTTGGACAGGCTGCTTTTCCTCATCAAAATCAAAACCCGTCCAGATTCCGATAGAACTGAGAACCGAATCCTGAGGGTGAAACTGCCTGAAAATCTGGAAGTAATAGGCGGCCTCTTTACTGGTGATGGTTGCGCCCGTATGTTGGGCGCGAATACGCTCCACATCCGCGTCACTCAATTGTAATTCTGCCATCTTGGCACCAAGGCTTTCGCACCCGGCCCCCTGGGTGTACTGGACCTTATAGCGCCAAAGAATTTCATCCGGCAAATATCCGGTGTTCTCAAAAGCCTTGCGTAAAATCCATTTTTCTATTCTGTCTCCGTTATGCTCGCAGATTTTAAGCTGCGGTGAAATCTTCATCGCTAGATCCACCATGGCCACGTCAAAAAAGGGAACCCTGAGCTCCAGGCTAAAAAGCATTCCCATACGGTCTGCTCTCTGGAGATTAATATTGTGAACGCTGGCGGTGCAGCGCCGAGCCTCCATGTTGAGCTCTTCCAGCGGAAAATGCTTCATGTAATGATACCCGGCAAAGAGCTCATCGGCACCTTCACCCGTGAGAACGACCGTCACATAGTCGGCAGCCAATTTACATGTAAAGTAACATGGCACGGCACAGCGCACCAGAGCCGGATCATAGGTTTCGAGTTTCCGGATAACCAGCGGAAGGGCCTTGTGGTAATCATCCTCCGAAAATATGAGCTCATGGTGGGTGGAACCGATATGATCGGCTGCAATTCGGCCTGCTTTCAGATCATCGCTCAATTCGCCGTTTTCATCCCGCATACCGACTGCAAACGTGTGCAGGCGAGGAATGTGTTCTGCAGCGATCGCCGCCACAAGACTGCTGTCCAAACCACCGCTGCAAAATGATCCCACCGGAACAACCGGGTCGGACAGCAGTCTGTCCTTGACCGCTTTGATGAAAGTGCGGCGAATCAACCCACCGGCTTTTTCGACATCTGCAATCAGATCATTCCCTGCCTTCGGGACCTGATAATATTGAACAAAACCGTCGCGCGGCGTGTAATAATGCCCGGCAGGAAATTCATGCACTTCATCAACCCCGGCTAACGTCATGGCACCCAATTCAGAGGTAAAATAAATCCTGTCCTTGTAATAGCCGTAATACAGGGGCTTGATGCCGATAGGATCTCGAGCCAGCAGGATATCATCTCCATCGAAAATCGCAAAAGCAAACATACCGTTGAGTTTTTTGACACATTCAGCGCCGTCTTCTCGAAAGAGGTGCAGAATGACCTCGGTGTCGGAGTTTGTCTTAAAACGATATTTCGAAATAAGGTCTTCTTTGAGCTCTTCAAAATTGTAAATCTCGCCGTTGCATACAATTCCTGAAGCACCGCCGTTTGCCAGGATGGGTTGCCGACCGTGTGTCACATCCACGATGGACAGCCGGGTGTGGCCGAAAACACCATTTCCGAAAATATGGATGCCCCTGTCATTCGGGCCGCGATGCGGCAGGGCATCCAGCATGCGATTAACAGTTTGTTTATCTTTTGCACCGATACAGCCTGCGATGCCACACATGAAATATCCTTTCGCTTAAAATATTTGCCATCATTTGTCCAATCAACGTATCAATCCATAAAAAATACCCATTTTTTCCGCCTCTAATCCCTTTTGACTCGACAATTTATTTTAGTTAAAACATTGTCATTTTAAATTATTTTAGTTATGTTTAGTTCAGTTCAAGGCATCTGTCAATGATTCAGCAACGTCTTTGGTTTAAAACCGTATCTAGCCGGTCGGATTACATCCGATCGCATCTGCGTTTAATCGGTTTTTAAGTATGAAGCGCTTCTCGATGCCAATAAAAATGGTGTATTGACGCGAGATAGGTATTCTGTTAGTTTTATGTATTATTAATATATTGCAGTGAATACTTGCCGTCGGGCACTGGCACGACGTCTCGGTTTTCATGAGCTTGCGGTATACTTGTCTCAAAGCTGATGTTTCTCATCGGCAGTTTTCGGAAAGACACAAATGACCAAGGAGAGAAATATAATCTCCAAAC
>JASFTL010000531.1:0-3288 GCA_050053555.1 Desulfobacterales bacterium | reverse complement strand
GAACAAAAGGCTCATTTAGTAGCCGCTGCCGGGCGGTTGCCTCAAGATTCTGGGGAATGGAGGTCTTTTTGAATGATAGATTTAAATAGCGTCGAATCGGTTTTTCATAAAGCATGGTCATTATGGCAACAAAGGAAAATGCAAATGGCGTAAAGAGCGCATCCACCCAATAGGGGATGGGCTGTTGCCACATCTGTTTATCTGCTGGAAACCCTTCAGCAACATATAATATGGCGTTTACGAAGAATACACCGACAAAGTTGGCCAAACCATTGGCAACCAGCATCTCGTTTTTAAGGTGGAATTGTTTGAATTTTGTCATGGTGGATGCCTCCTGAGAATGTGGAATTGCTCAGAGAAGGGTTGTGCTTTCCGCCGCCCCTGACCTGATAGCCGGTAAGAATAACGAATCTTGAAGGCCGTAGAATAAACAGGGCGAAGTACTAAAATGATTATGAAGTACTATAATATCAAGTAGAAATCAAATAAGTCTGATAAAGTAACCAACGCGTTTTCGAATCATCCGGGTCTTTTTCAGCTTGAGACTCAAATGTGCCGATAGACGAACCAACTGTTCTTTGTATATTACCTTTAATCTGGATGGGCAGTGTGTTATGAGGGTATTAAGCAATGCTTTTTTCAACCGCGCGTTAACTCAGGGTGAATCTTTATGGTTAAAAAATTAAAAAAGTTCGAAGATGTTGATCAAGTGGCCGCATTGCTGGAGTCGGCCGATTATATTTGTTCAAAAACGATCGCCACGGTTGTTTTCTTAGCCCAGGAAACCCAAAAACCGGTACTGGTGGAGGGTCCTGCCGGGGTGGGCAAAACAGAATTGTCTAAATCTGTCGCACGCAGTCTGGAACGTGAATTGATTCGTCTGCAATGTTACGAGGGACTGGATGAGGCCAAAGCACTTTATGAATGGGAGTACGCCAAGCAGCTGCTTTATACGCAGATGGTGAAAGAAAAAATTGATGATGTGGTTTCCGGCGCTCATAATTTGTCCGAAGCGGTGGATCGCATCGCGGCCCAGGAAGACGCTTTTTTTTCCGAACGTTTTATTCAACCGCGGCCGCTGCTGCAGGCGATTTCATCCTCACAGCCGGTCGTGTTGCTTGTGGATGAAGTCGACAAATCCGATCCCGAATTTGAGGCCTTTCTTTTGGAAGTACTGAGTGACTTTCAGGTATCCATTCCTGAACTGGGCACCCGCACGGCGCGTAATATTCCCTTTGTATTTTTAACATCCAATGATTCGCGGGACATGAGCGATGCCTTGAAGCGGCGCTGCATCCATTTGTATATCGATTATCCGGACCGCGAGCTGGAAATGAGAATCGTGAGACTCAAAATTCCGCAGATTAAGGATCGCCTGGCCGATCAGTTGATCGATGCCATCCACAAGATTCGCGATCTGGATCTTAAGAAGAAGCCCTGTGTTTCGGAAACATTGGACTGGGCTCAATCTCTGATGGCGCTTCAAATTGAAGATTTGTCCCCGGAAGTCGTCAGGGGTACTTTGAATGTGATTCTCAAATATCAGGTCGATGTAGAGCAAGTGAGGGATAAGCTGGATCAGCTTATTAATTAAAAGTGACTAAAATGTCTAAAATAATCTAACCCGCCAGCCTCGCCTGAGCGGCCCACGCCCGCCATGCGAGCAAGGCGAGGCGGGCGGGTCGCGATGGCGGGCGTGAGTGCCTAAAATTTTTATTATGATTGTGCCCTAATTTTTATTTTAGACATTTTGGCATTTCAAACTTTAGGCATTTTTCCATATGGTTAATCTGGTATTAAAATTCGTTTCCTGTGCCAGGGCAGCAGGCCTGCGGGTATCGACTTCTGAGGTGCTGGATTGCCTGCATCAGTTGGACCTGGTCGATATTTTAGAGGAGCCTCAGTTTGCGGCGGTTTTGCGAGCGAATTTTGCGAAAAGCCGACGCGAGCAGTATCATTTTAACCGTCTTTATCAGTTATTTTTCCACGAATTACGCCAGGACGCTTCGGTCTCTTATTCTGAACCTCTTGCTGAACAGATTCAAAACATTCTTCGAGACCTGGCCGCAGACGGAACGGAAAATGAATTTTTCCAGGCGATGATCGATTTTTTAGGTGGTGATCCTCTTGCCTATTTTGAGCAGCTCCAGCAGATCGGATCAAACGCTGATGATCAAAACCGCGGCCTGGGCTCCAATTTAGGTGCGGTAACCCGGCGGCTTGAAATCATGCTGGGACTCAATGCAGTCGAAGACGCCCTCGAGCAGCTGTTCACCGATCATCGTGATCAGATGAATTGGGAAATGCGTCGGGATTTAAAAGCCCATTTTGAAGACCGTTTGGAAAGGGCGCGCCGCCTATTGACGCGGGGGCGCCAGGCTTATGCACATCAAGCTGAAAAAACGCCTTCCTACCGACAACGTCTGGATCAGCTGGGCGAAATTCACTTTGCGTCGCTGACCAAAAGGGAAGTGGAAACCATGCGGGAGGCCATCGAGCAGCTGGTGCGCAAGCTCAAAGATACGATCAGCAGACGGTATGCACATCATCGCAAGGGAGTGCTGGATATCAAAAAAACGCTGCGCCGATCTGCAAGCTATCAAGGTATTCCACTGCAATTGATATATCGAAATCGCCCGTTGCGCAAATCTAAGATTGTTGCCCTGTGTGATGTCTCCGGGTCCGTATGGTCGGCCGCGCGGTTTATGTTGAATATGCTTTATTCGTTACAGGAATGCTTTACCCAGGTGCGAAGCTTCGTTTTTGTGGCCGGTCTGGATGAAGTGACAAATATTTTTGAGGACCATGAAATCAATCAGGCAATCGACAAAATTCTGAAAGAAGCCAACATTGAATATAACGCCGCCACCGATTACGGATTGACGTTTCGACAGTTTAAAAAAAGGCATCTTGATATTCTTAACAAAAAAACAACACTGATTATTATCGGTGACGGTCGCACCAATTATACCCATCCGGAAGAAGGCATTTTGGATGAAATGCGGGAACGAAGCCGAAGGCTCATCTGGTTAAATCCGGAAACAGAATATTTCTGGTATACGGGCGATAGCGAAATGAGAACCTATATGAACTATTGTGATGAGGTGCGTCCCTGCCAGAACTTAAACCAGCTGCTGGACTTTATTGAGTCACTGGTCCTGTAAAAATATAGATCGACAGAATTCATTGAATGCAAGGAAAAATGACATCTTTTTGAAATTTGAAACGCTCAATTTAGGTAAAATTGTCAATCGAAGGTGAATACAATGGGCCATATTGACATCAAAA
>JASFTL010000530.1:0-3290 GCA_050053555.1 Desulfobacterales bacterium | reverse complement strand
CATGTCACTGCGCGGGTTTCCGGTAACATGAATGGGGATTCCAGCCGGCAGATGAGAACATTGACGCCAGAGCCGCGCATTGTCATCACCCCAGGCGAATAGATGAGAGACATATTTAATGGCCCTGGGATCGAGACGACGTGAAAAATAGGTTTCCGCCGGAAGATGCACAAGGGCTTCTTCGTCCCACGCAACAATTTCGACGTCAAAACGCCGGGCGACTCGAAAAAAAAGCAGACTCCGAACGGTCATGCTTTTGGACAGGTAGATGCTCTGCGGAAAAAGATCGATATTAAATTCCATCTCCCGGCGAGATCCGATCACCGAGGAGAAGCCGCGCTCGGCGGCAACACAGGCCATCAGCAGTTTGGGATCGAGCTCACGCACCTGGTTTTCGACAGGAATCAGCAATAAGGGTTTTGGATTTGTCATCTTTTGATTGTCCTCCGTATGCGCGCTCAATCAATCATTTCGCTTTAACGGATAAGGGCTCTGGGCTACGGCCGGCAATGGCACATCTCCGTTCGACACCAGGTGCTCGGCCAGATTCCAGTCATAGGGATTATTGACATCAAATCCTTCGTAATTTTTTGTAAAAAAGGGCATCAAAACATTACCCGCAATTGTTCGCTGCTCTGTGACAACTTGCGTCCAGGCAATTTCAAGGCTGGCGTTTTGCACATACACTTCGGGCAGCGACTGATACTGGCTGCTGTGCCAAGGCTGCTCTGCCGGACTCAAAGGCAGAAGCGGCATCATGCGGTTGCCCCGCACCACCCACATTTTACCGGGATGCTGCTGGCATTTTTCAACTGCCCGAAGCGAATCGATCCCCTCCGCATTTAGAAATGCTTGCCAGGCGTTTTGAATGGTTTCTGGCAGCCGAAACGGATTGGTCGGCCGCAGGATGCTAAAGCAATCATATTGGCGGCCATTTTCCGCAAGCTTTTGCAGGGTATAGGTCAACCATTCAATATCCGGAGACACATCTCCGGCCAGCTCCGGTGGTCGCATAAATGGTACTTCAGCGCCATAGTAGCGGGCGATTTCGGCATAATGCGCTGAATCGGTGGAAACGATTACCTCCGAAAAAATTCCACTATCCAGGGCAGCGGCAATGGTATACGCTATTACCGGATGCCCTGCTAAAGGTCGTATATTTTTATCCGGAACGCGTTTTGACCCGGAGCGTGCCGGTATCAGACCGATAATTGTGGGCTGTCTTTCTGCCATAAACTTTCACATATTTAACCACGAAATCACGCAAAAACGAAAACACAAAAGTAAATAATGAACAACTGATCTTCTGTAATCTGACACCTGACACCTGAAGCCTTACCAGGCCGTAAAACCGCCATCAACAACCAGTTCGATGCCGGTTACATAAGCGGAGGCTTTTGATGCCAGAAACAGCAAAGGACCGCGCAGATCGGAATCCTCTGCCATTCTGCCTAATGGGACGCGCTCACAAAATTTGCGCCTGAATTCCGGATCCTGATCGCCCGAGACGCCGCCCGGCGACAACGCATTTACTCGCACCCCGCAAGGCGCCCACAAAGTAGACAGATAACGGGTCAAGTTTACCGCTGCTGCTTTGGATGCGCCATACGCCGGTGGCTTAAGAAAGGGAGGATTGCAATCGATGTGATCGTAAAAGCGTGAATCAGGAGCAACACTGGCATAAAGCGAACCAATGTTGATAATAGATCCCCGACCGGCTTTGACCATCTGGCTCCCGAAAACTTGGGTAACCAGAAAAAGGCCCAGGGCATTGACCTCAAATACTTCCCGATTTATCTCGAAAGGAATCTCTTCCAGGCAACAGCTTTTATCCAGCAGCCCGGGTGGCTGATCAATGCCGGCATTATTCACCAAAATAGAAGGGATACCACAGGTATTCAGGCATTTTTGACAGGCGTTCTCCAGTCCTTCACGGTCCCTGACATCGGCAGATGCCAGCTGCAGGTGCTGCGTATCATAGCGCTCTTGAATGCTTTTGTAGCCCTGCGATACCTGAACGTCCGGATGATCTAGCGCAAAAACCTTGGCACCGGCCTCCAGCAGGGTTTCAATCCAGATGGGACCCAATTTTCCCAGCGCTCCGGTAACGACAGCGACTTCATTATTTAGGTCAAACAAATTCTTCAAGACGCGGCTGCCTCCGACCACTCCTGGGCGCCATTTAAAACATCAAATGTGATATCGTCATCTTCAAACAAAGGTTTCAACGTCACACGGCCAATTAATTTTTCCAATTCATAGGGCGGTAATCCGTCTCCGGGTGATTTTAGAGCCAGGTCTTCTCGGCGAAGGGTGTAACCCGCCGGCAGATCACGGGCCGCCACAATTTTCTTGCCCATCTTAATGATGGGATCAATTTCACTGTCATACGTCCGTTTGACCCCGTCACCGATCGCCACTTTTAAGCGTCGGAGGTCGCGCACCATTTTTTTGAAACCGATGGGTTCCAGCGAAAAGGCGTGATCAGTACCTTTCCAGGTGTGGTTTAGGGTAAAATGCTTTTCGAGGATGCGCCCGCCCAGCATATAAGCCGCCACAGCCATGGCAATGCCGTTGTCATGCGAAGACAGACCGATAACCGTGTCCGGAAATCGCTCTCTAAAGCTGGTTATCACCCGCAAATTCAGCTCATTAAAGTCTGCCGGATATCCCGCCGTGCATTGAAGCAGTGCCAGTTGCGAATTGATCGGCATAACGGCATCATAAGCCCGGTTGACATCCTCCATGGTTCCGCCGCCGGTGCTCATCACCATCGGTTTTTGAAACTGAGCGATATGGGTTAGCAGCGGAATGTTTTTCAAGTCACCGGAGGCAATCTTAAATGCCGGCATATCCAGTTTCGCCAGAAAGTCGGCACTGGAAAAATCAAATGCAGTGGAAAAAAAGGTTATTCCGATTTCTTCAGCATAGTCCTTTAATTCCTTGTATTCGTACCATCCGAATTCCAATGTCTCTCTGTGTTCACCGTAGGTCGAACCGTAGCTGTTGATATTTTCGTAAGGTTTGTGATACCCCGCTTTGGTATAAAGCTTGCGATTGTCCCGTTTTTGAAGCTTGACTGCATCCGCGCCGCATTCTTTAGCCACGCGGAACATTTCCATGGCTGTTTCGAGCTTGCCCTGGTGATTATGCCCGATTTCGGCAATGACCCAGCAATCGCCGTCATCTTGAATGGCATTTGCGCCTATTTTCAGTCTTCTCATCTTCCTCCCTCCCTAACCCAATTCGCTTAAAAATGAATTGGGTGTAATTGGTTATTCGTTATTGGT
>JASFTL010000529.1:0-3292 GCA_050053555.1 Desulfobacterales bacterium | reverse complement strand
AAAAACCTCACATTTCCAGACATTTTAAAAACAGAAATAGCCAATGATATCATTGGCTATTTAATATATAGTTAATGCAATTTGAAATTCTCGGGATAATGTGCCGGCTATTCCCAGTCCAGCAGCCGTTGTTGGCCTTCCAGTTTGCGGATTTCGGTCAGATCCTGGCTGACTTCCAGGCACCCCCGGTAGTATCCATCGGAATCGCGCACCGCAAAGTAGCGGATGTAAATGAATTTGCCGCCCAGTTCGATCCAGAACTCAGCTGTGTTCCGTGAACCGGATTTGAAGGCATCCAGGATCTGGTTGACCAAATGGACACTTTTGGGCGGGTGGCAGTTGCGAACCTCCCGGCCGATGATCGCGGGGCTGCGCGGGAATATCCGCTCCGGCCCTTCGGAATAGTAGGCGACGCGGTCGTTTTCATCGACGAAGGTTAAGTCCACCGGCAGGTGGGTAAGCATCAAGTTGATCTGCTCCAGGGTCATGCGTCCCGTATCCAGGCCCAGGGCCCCGGCAACATCTTCCAGGACCTCCACCGGCTCGGTGGCGACCTCCTGGGGCTCCTTGATGATATCTTCGGGCCAGCCCGTATCCGGCACAACCCAGGCGAAACCGATGTCGGCCTCGCCCTGCTTGACCTTGATCCATTCCTCATCGGATAACATATCCAGGCTGGCGGGATAGAGAATGTGCTCTTCTTTGTAGATCATATCCCGAATCGCCTGAATGGCTTCTTTCAGAGGTGCCACCGTGTCCTCCGGGTTGGATTTGGCAAGTGCCTCCCGGGCCTGCTTAAGGCCGGCGCGGATATCATCGTGAATGGACCACATCACCTGAGAAGGTCCGGTAAAATGATGAGCTTCCAGCATGGGAAAAAGCTGGTTTTCCTTGCGGGCGTAATGAATGTCGATTTCAGATAGTTGCTCGATAAGCGATCCCAGTGCCTGACTGTTCTCCTGAAAGGCCTCCGGTTTGGGAGGGTAGCCGATGCGCCCCATGAGCATGCTGGTTTCACTCATGATTTTCTCGGATGCCCGATTCTCCTTCATGAAGGTGTGGATGGGATGTCCCAGCGGTGGCTCGGGCCGATCCTGCTCATCTAAGGCCTCTTTAAATATTTCAACATGGACGTCGCACAGGCGTTTGATTTCTTCAGCCGGCAGCCCCTCGTCCATCAGGGCCTGCTCCATTTTTGCGATTTCTGTTGCTTCTACACCCTTGACCAGCTCGCCGAATCGTTGCTTGAGAACCGCCATGTCTTCGCCGGCGTGAAGGGCCTTGATGATTTCCTTGAGCGCTGCCTGCTTTTCCTGCGGATCGCTGATAACATCGCCGGCCGCGTCGGGGGTGGCTTTGTCTGTTTGGCGGTTTATTTCCGCTGTCAGGGCGGCCAAAAAATCATCCAACTCCAGCCCGCCGATACCAGCGACCTTGCCGAGGGTGGCCACCTTGCCGATGGTTTTGCGCATAATCGGATTCTTAAGGCCCTTAAACTTGGGCGACAACGTGACCAAAAAATCCTCCAGAAAAGGGTATTCTTTCAACAGATCGTCGATCTTGGTCGTGGCACTGATTTCCATGACGAATTCTCCTTAATTTTTTCACGTAAGTTTCAGTTAATCGATTGTTTTACTGCCAGAGAGCATAGAGAAAATCCAATGGGAAGTCAATTTTGAAAACCGGGAATTTGGGAATTGTTGTCACGGGTCATCTTTCTACACCAGCTATTTGATTATTTCCGAGCAAGTATCACTTCTGAGGGGAATAAACATTGTTGATGATATTCGCGCAGCTTTACATGGAAGCCATGATCTTTTAGTTTTTGGGACAACCGGATTCCGCGGCAGCCGCCCATTAACCGGGGGGACACCCGATACATTAAATCATAAATGCGGCTGCCAAATTTTTCCCCGACGGTCATATTGACAAGCACCAGTTTGCCCTCTTTTTTAAGGACGCGTTTAAATTCGGCTAAGACCGCATCCATTTGATCGAAGGGTATCAGATCAAACATATAGTTGTTGATGATCACATCGAATTGCGCATCTTTTCCTTGAAGATGAAAGGCACTGGCCTTTTTTAGCTCATAGTTGGCTCTAGATAATTGCCTGAGTCTTTTTTGGGCTTTTTTTAGCATGCCTGCGGATATATCGATGCCGATATTGGTCCCGTCCGGATTTCGCTTCACAATTTCAAAGAATGCCATACCCGTACCCACGGCCACTTCAAGGATTTTCTGGCCATTTTTGATTACCGCCAGTTCCAATGCCCGACTGCGAGCGCGTGATTCTGTCAGGTTGCCCCAGATGTCGTAAATATTTGAGATTGAATCATATATAGCTGCGATTTCATTCTGAGGTACCCGGGCATCTAATTTCTTTTGGTGACCTGAGCAGCAATGAATTCTATGTGATGAAATGATTGGTGTCATCTAAAATCTCCTTTTCATCTTTTATTTTTGATCTGCTTTACGGGAAAAGCCACAGCGACAGACCTTAAGAAGGTTCTGGAATGCCTCGTTTCCCGGATCAAGTAAGTTGGCCAGTTCTTCCAGGGATTCAACCAACGCGACCCGGCGGTTTTGCGGAATCAGGTCCAGCAATTCGGAGATCATCTGCGAGCTTTGCGCTTCCAATAAGGCGTGCACCTGTTTTCCGGCCTCTGTAATCTGCACCTCGACCGTGCGCTGATTATTTTGCTTGCGCCTTCGGATCAGCAGATTTTGTTTTTCCAGTTTTTCAACAATTCGGGTCAGGGTACTCTGGTGGAGCGCCACCTCGGCCGCCAGAGCATTCATGGATTTGGGGCCGTCAACCAGCGCCTCGAGGGTGTAGCATTGCTGCACCGTGACCGGGCCGCAAAACAGCTGTTCGCGCATGAGCTGGTTGATGAATCGGGCGAGACGGGTAAAGGATTGTCTTGACTTTTCAATAAGTTGTTTGCGTTCCATGAATCTCTCCAAGGGGTTTGCAATTTATTTGCTTTCAGCATTATTTGCTAATAACATAACATGCTAATAGCAAATGTCAAGATAAAATTCCATACCCACTATTTGCGCCCAACTGGCGGCTGATACCGACTGGAGGTAGGCGTTCGTTCAAAGGCAGGGGCAGTTCAAATATCAGGCAAATTTAGATGCAATACACAAGCGGGCTGTAAAACAATAAAATAAGCAGTTGACAAGATTTTATTCGGTTTTGTAGTATGACACTGTGTGGCAGGCCTAATCCGGTGCAAAATAAACCCGTGAATCTAAAGCCGTTTTCGATTCATGCTAATCGCCGATTAT
>JASFTL010000528.1:0-3292 GCA_050053555.1 Desulfobacterales bacterium | reverse complement strand
TCGAAAATATTTGCCATGATGGCGCGCTGGAATGACGCTGCCGATGAAGGTGAGGCCGTTAAATTGGGTGAATGGCCCCCATTTGGTCCGCAAATCTCAAGGGGGGTAATTTCAATTCTGGGCAAAAACAAAGATATGTTTTTAATGGGACGCCGGGCTGAGGTTCAGGGGCTTGGCATCGGTGCTTTGGCTTATTATCGCAGACTGATCGAAAGCCAAAAAGATCATATGATCGATGAAATCATCAGGGTTCTGCGAAGAACCAATTCACCCCAGACGCAAATTGAAAAACTGCAATCAGCCAGAAACGAGAAAGCGTTTAAAAAAGCGGTTGAATTCATTAGTGACGCCATACCGCAGACGCTTTTGATAAATGGATATAATCCTTTAGCCCTTCTGGAGCAGGCCATAACCAAAGGAGCCGATGCTCAGCACGATAAGGAAGCGCTTCAGCTGGCAACTGCGATGAGAATCATATTAACCGAATTGGCTGAACGCTTGGTCAGGGCCTTGGAAGATCAAACGGATTTGGATGAGGCGGTTAATTACATCCTGCAACACGATTGAAGAGTCAAATTGTAAATGACTGAAATGAACTAAAGCTTTATGCCTCACACAAAGACGCCAAGGGTTTTTATTGTTTAAATTATACTTCTTTGCGCATCCCTCGCGTTCGGTTGAGCAGTAAGTCCGGCGCCATTTGCATGTTGTCAAAAGCCGTCTACAAAGCTCCGATTGCGACGAGCGCACGTCTTACGTCTTCGACGCCCTCCGGCGGTAGCGCTGCCTGCGGGGGCAAGGGCTCGCCGACAGGATAACCCTGGAGCTGGAGGCCTCCTTTGATGCACGCGGCGAGATTGTACTTGGCGAACGCCAGGTTCAGATTCCACAACGGGCGCTGACGTTCCATCGCCGCGACCCAGTCGCCGCGCCGGCAAAGCTCGTAGAGCTTGACGCTTTGTCTCGGTGCGACACAAGCAGGGCCGGCCATCCAGCCGATGCCGCCGATCAGCATGACACATGTTGGAATATGCGCCGAGGCTGCAAATACCTGAAGCCGCCCTTCCACCCGGTTGATGATCGACAGCAAGCGGCCGGTGTCGAAGGACGCGTCCTTGATGTAACCAATGTTGGGAATTCGGCTCAGCCGGTCTATGACGGAGAGGCTCAAGTCCGATCGCTGAAAGTTCGGATTGGTATAGAGCACAACAGGAATCGAGACCGCCTCGGCGATTGCCTTGAAATAGGCGAATACACCCTCATCGGGGACAGGGAAGTAGGCATCGAGAATTGCGAGGATGCCGCTGCAGCCCAGACTCTCGAACTCCCGTGCCTGGGAAACGGCGTCAGCGATCGTGGTCGAAGCCACCCCCGCAACGACGGGAACCCGGCCTTTCGCTGCTGCGATAACCACCTCAACGACGCGCCGCCGCTGCGGCCAGGTCAGATAAGCGAACTCGCCGGTTGAGCCGAGGGGTGTCAGCCCGTGAACGCCAGCCTCGATAAGGTCGTCGCACAAGCGGGCAAGAACGTCCGAATTCACCTCACCGGTCTCATGAACGGGTGAAACAAGGTAGGGAAAAACCCCGTGCAACTTTGTTTCGCTCATCGCAGTCCTCCTGTGTGCAGTGTTTGGTAATATTCGCAAGTTGACACTTTCTTGCATGATACCTGAATATTTGCATTTTTAGCAATACCGACAGTATTCTGCAATAAATTTCAAAAACAACTATTTCGTGTGCAGTGTTGCTTTCTTAATTTCAAAGAACGCCCATAGATGTTAATAGAAAATACTTCTGCATAATGCGAATTTGACCGAAATCGCCCTACAGGTGACCGATTCATTGATCTTGAAGAAAGGGGGAAACAGGTGGAGAGAAAACGTGTCGGGATCGTGCTTTTTGAAGACATCGAAGTGCTCGACTTTTGTGGCCCGTTCGAGGTATTCTCTGCCGCGCGTCTTAACGAGGAGAAGCGCAGAGAAGAACCTTCACCCTTTGAAGTATGGTTGGTGGCTGAGTATCCCGAGCCCGTCACCACGACAGGCAACATGAACGTTATGCCGCATTACACTTTTGAGAACTGCCCTCCCCTTCATATCCTTGTTGTACCCGGGGGCTGGGGCACGCGTAAGGAATTGAACAACCCGATCATGCTTGAATGGCTGCGCGCTCGCGCAGCGGAAGTCGAAACACTGACTTCGGTTTGCACCGGATCCATGCTGCTGGGATTCGCCGGGCTGCTCGACGGACTACACGCGACCACTCACTGGCGATCGTTGAACTGGATGCGTGATGCCTTTCCGGAGGTGATGGTGGAATCCCAAAAGCATGTCGTCGAAGACGGCCGCGTAGTGACATCGGCAGGCATCTCAGCGGGCATCGATATGGCGCTCAAGGTGGTTGCCCGGTATTTCGGTGAAAATATCGCTCGGGCCACAGCCCGGCACATGGAATATCCTTATCCGGACAGCAATAAACGTCGCATACGGCTTTGAGCCCATCATATCACGGCGGAATAGGTGCAATAGATTGCGTTATTCTTTAAGCGAATATACCCATCCTAAGAAGATACTGCTAGTTTTTGGCACCGTAAAATCACGAAGACGATCATCGCCAAGGCGGGTATCAATGCCAATGCCGAAAGGATACCTTTAGGATAGAACAGGATGAATAGCGCCACGAGGAGGATTAAAAACCTTGAAGACAGGTCATGTCCTTTATGTTTAAAAAGTCTACCGTGAATGGCGGCCGCTGCTGTCATGCATCCAACAATTAACACACCCAATGCAGCCAGTTGCGGCCAACCGGGCTTCAACAACAAAATGTCCCAATTGAAAATTGCGAATGTGAGGAAGAAAAAGGGAAGAGATATTTGCAGCGTTACCATCATCGTTTTCATAAAAGAGGCACCTGAAATACGGGAAGCAACCGCAGCGACGAGTGAGGTTGGTGGTGAATATTCGGATATGACCGCTATGAAAAATAAGAAGAAATGCGCTATCCAGGGGTTGATCCCGATTTTTGTCATTGGCGGGATGACGATCACGGCTGAGAGTATGTAACAGGCCGACGGCGGTATGCCCAGCCCCAAGAAGACCCCAATGGCGAACCCCACTCCGATAAGAGCCAGGACATGGAATTCTCCGATCGTTGCCAGTACCGCCATTAGCTTAATCATCCAGCCGCTAACCACAAACAGATTTACCATCACCCCGAGCATGGCGAGCAAGAGAATGAGCGGGGCGGTGACCCCGGCAAATCCCTCTATGGCTCCGCGCAAACACCTCGCC
>JASFTL010000527.1:0-3293 GCA_050053555.1 Desulfobacterales bacterium | reverse complement strand
TGACACCTGAACACTGACACCTGAAACCACAGACATTGTGTTGTTTAAAGAACTCAGCTATACCAAAATATGCCATTCGACTTTTGTAACATTTTTATGGGAGATAACACTAGTTTGACCCGAAACAGGCAGCGAAAATGATCGAAGCCGTGGGGATCAGTCCTTTGGGGCTGCCCCGGGGTGGATCTTAGCGGATCTGCTGCCGTTTGTGGATTTTGGGAACACCTTGTTGCGGACCGCATGCGGCCGGAGACCCCCTTGAGGGCCGGCGCCCCATGCGGTTCCATCAAAGATAGAGAATAAAAAAACTCCCCGATCCCTGAATTAATCAGATAATATCATCAATTGATAAATTCCAATAGGAGAGGTCTAATGCCGCATGTCATCATAAAACTTTATCCCGGCAGAACAGAAGCGCAAAAAAAACAGCTGACCAGCGAAATCGTAAAAGACATTGTGACAATTGCAAAATGTGAGGAAAAATCGGTTTCGGTGGCTTTCGAGGAAGTCGAACCGCAGGACTGGCTTGAGAAGGTTTACAAACCGGATATCGTGGAGAACAAAGATCTTCTATATAAGGAGCCTGAATATAACCCTTTAAAATAAATTTTCACGCCAAGCACAAACCAACACTTATAGTAAACTATCAAATTGCTTTTTACACTTGACCTCAAAGACTTATCAGTTCTATAAAGGACAGGGTGAAATCTGTCTGTCGATCTATTTATCTTCACATTGGGTTTAGATTAGCGTTGAAATTAGTTGCTTGGTCAGAGGTGAATTTTCAGAAACATGTTAATCAACAAAAGAAGGGGGGACGTATGTTAAAAAAAATCATTTTACTATCAACCCTGTTTGTTTTTATGTGTTCAGGCATGGTGCTGGCCGCGCCCAAGCACGGGGGAACCCTGATTTTTGGTCGTGGCGGTGACAGTGTCGGACTGGATCCAGCCTATGAAACCGACGGCAACTCGTTTATGATCTGTGACAATTTGTATGAGGCGCTGGTGGCCTATAAGGATGAATCCACCGCCCTGGAACCCGGATTGGCCGAGTCCTGGAAGATCTCTGCCGACGGCAAAACCTATACCTTTCAGCTGCGCAAAGGGGTCAAGTTCCATGACGGCACGCCCTTCAATGCCGATGCGGTGGTTTTTTCCATCGGCCGCATGATGAAAGACCGCAATGTCAAGTTTCACGGCAAAGGCTGGGACATTCCGGCCCAAGATCGTACGCCCGAATACTGGGTATCCATGGAGATGGATGACACGATTGGTTCGATTGAAGCCACGGGTGAGTATACGGTGGTTTTCAAGCTTAAAAGAGTCGAAGCACCCTTTCTGGCCAATATGGGCATGGATTTTGCCGACATCATCAGCCCGACGGCTTTTATGAAAAATCCCAAAGAGTTTTTGCGCAACCCGGTGGGAACCGGTCCGTTTAAGTTCGTCAAATGGGTCAAGGACGATCGCATCATCCTTGAAAAAAACAAAAACTACTGGGATAAATCCGCCGGACCCTATCTGGACAAAGTCGTCTTTCGTTCCATCCCGGAAAATTCAGTGCGTTTTCTGGAATTGAAAGCCGGCAGCATCCATATCTGCCAGTTTCCCAATCCGGCGGATGTGAAGCTCGCCAAGGCGGATCCGAACTTGTGGCTTCCCACGCAGCCGGGCATGAATATCGGCTACCTTTCCTTCAACCACACCAAGGAGCCCTGGAAGAGCAATCTGCATCTGCGCAAAGCGATCGCGCATGCCATCAACCGCAAGGCAATCGTGGATAATCTGTACCAGGGTATGGGACAGGTTGCCAAAAACCCCATTCCGCCCACCATGTGGGGCTACAACGAGGACATCCCCGGATTTAAATACGATCCTGAATTGGCCAAGCAACTACTGGCCAAAGCCGGATTCCCGGAAGGCAAGGGGTTGCCGGAAATTACCCTGTGGTCCATGCCGGTTCCCAGACCCTACAATCCGGATGGAATGAAAATCGGTGTGGCCATGACAGGTGATCTGGCCAAAATCGGCATCAATGCCCGGGTTGTCAGCTACGAATGGGGCACCTATCTGAAGCGTCAGCGCGAACAACCAGAGGATATGGATCTGTTTCAGCTGGGCTGGACCGGTGACAACGGTGATCCGGACAACTTCCTGGCGGTCCTGTTCGATGGTCTGGCATCGTCATCCATCAGAACCCAGTGGCACAATAAAGAATATCATGATCTAATGACACAGGGAAAACAGACCATTGATCAGAACAAACGGGCTGAAATCTACAAAAAAGCCTTGAAGCTGATCTATGATGAAGTCCCGGTGGTCAGTGTGGCGCACTCCACGGTCATCTGGCCGGCTCGCAAAAATGTCGTGGACTTCAAACTGCATCCAACAGGCTCTGTACGCATGAAAAACGTTTGGATGAAGTAAAAAAACGTGTGTTGTTTTACGACCTAAAAAAAGGGAAAGAGGTTCATCCTCTTTCCCTTTTTTGTTTACACTGGAACGTTTTTGGTATAGAGAATTAATCCTCACCGGGTAAGATGCGATTGAGGCATGCATAAACGCCGGCGCAAACGCTTAGTGCACTAAACCCAATTAAAACAGGTAATCACAAACACTTTCAATGCTGGCTTATATCATCCGCAGAATATTCGTACTGGTCCCTACCCTGCTGGGCGTGTCCATCCTTGTGTTTCTCATGCTGCACTTTACGCCGGGTGATCCGGCGGAGCTGCTGATGGGGGAGCGCGCCTCCGAGGAAGCGTTACAGCAAATTCGCGAGCATCTGGGACTCAATAAGCCGCTATATCAACAGTACGGATTATTTCTAAAACAATTGATGAAGGGCGATTTGGGAGAAACCATCTGGACGCGCCAGCAAGTCTGGATCGAGATCAAACAGCGCTTTCCAGCCACCATCGAGCTCTCTATTGTGGCTTTATTCATCAGTTGTATTGCCGGCATGATCCTCGGCATTATCTCAGCCACCAAACAATACTCCATATTTGATTACCTCAGCATGCTCGGCGCCCTGGCTGGGGTCAGTATGCCCATCTTCTGGCTGGGACTGGTATTTATGCTCATATTTGCTTTGAACCTGGGCTGGCTGCCCATGTCCTCTCGATTGAGTGTGGGTATCGATCTGGAAGTCATCACCAATTTCTATATCCTGGATGCGATCTTAACCCGCAACTGGGCGGCCCTGCGGGATGCGCTCTGGCACATCATCATGCCCGCGGTTACGCTGAGCACGATTCCAACGGCAATCGTTGCCCGTATGACCCGCTCTTC
>JASFTL010000526.1:0-3293 GCA_050053555.1 Desulfobacterales bacterium | reverse complement strand
CAGCAGCGACGACGAGACGCTGCCGCTGGGACACTTCTTTTCCAAATTATCCATCCACGAGCTAAAGGCGTTTTGTTCCCTTTTTGAAAATATTCGGGTGCCGTCCGGTCATGTCGTAAAGCAGATTGGTGATACGGAAGATCACCTATTTTTTATTGTATCCGGCCAGCTGAAAGATTCCATTTACCTGACTCTGCAGAATCAGAGAAAGGTTTTTCGAAAACCCACATTAGTTCTTGCAGAAAATGATTTCTTTGGAGATATATATCCTTTTAACAAAGAGCATCGCTCTCAATCCTATATTGAAGCTCTCGAGCCCGTAGAGCTTGTCAGAATACCAAAAGAAAAGCTCATGCGGATATGCCGCAAATATCCGAACATTGAGCTTGGGATTATAGACTTATTAAGCATTCGTTCGCTGACGAACTCAGATGAGCCCTCTGACATGATCCGACAGGAAACCCGTCATAAATTCGTGTTAAGATTACAGCTTGAGATCTATCCGGAACATTCACCTGACCGGGCCATTCAGCTGGAAGGTGATTCGGAAGACATCTCAATCGGGGGCATGAGCATTCTTATCGATTCAACTTCAAACGGTGATTCGACTCCCATTTCTGATCTCGATAAAACCATACCCAATGCCAAGATAAACGTCAGCGTTTTAACGCACACCCTGTTGTTGAAAATCTCCGGCAAGATCGTTTGGAGCCGTGAGACTGTTCAGAATGGGGCCAAAGCGCTATCCATCGGCATGCAGTTTGACGAAATGTCCCCCAAAATCAGAGGCCTGTTATTTGCTTTATTCAACAGTCTCGACTAATTTCTACCTAACCTGAGCGTTTCAAATTAGGTTTAAGATTTATATTCGCCATAGATCCTCAAAGAAAAATTTCATTTCTGCCGATGACTCCCGCTACATCGCTCGCAGCAAGCCCTTCGGGAGGAAAACTATCATTCCGTTGTGCGGCATCAAAAGTCAGCCTGATTTTTCTTGACAGATAAAGGCGTTTCACAATATTACGCTTCTGTTTGGATGCTCTCCCGGGTACAGTATTACTTTAAGCGTTCATTCCTGTTGCTAATTTTCTCATCGCTAAAATTGCCTGATAGCCGTCCTTACACATCTAATTGCGAATTCCGCCGATAGCCGTCGAAATCTTGAGATGAGTCGTTAATTTAAAATAGATTAAAAAGGAATGTGAGGTGCCACATGAGAACACTTTGCCATTTTCTCGGAGTTGCATTTTTGCTGTCGGTATTATTATTTTTTTCCTGCCAGACCATACCGCCACCGGACATGGGGGATGCGCGCTGCGAAAATATTACTGAAAAAGGATTTATCAATGTTTTGGATGTCAATATTCTGTTTTCGGAAGTCCTGAATCGAAACGCAAGGCTGGAAGACATTGCCGATTTCGCCGCCAACAATGATGTGGATGTGATTTTGCTTCAGGAAGTGGTCAACGGTGTTCTGGTCGGAACTGAAAACAGTGCCCAGGATCTTCGAGAAATTTTACGCAAAAAGCACCGTCTGGATTACAACATCAGCACGGCGTTTGAATTGGGACAGCCCGGCCTGTTGAGCTCTGCCAATGCCATATTAAGCCGGTGTGAGATCAGCTTTGCCATGGATAAGCGCTTGCCTTTTACAGGCGAAATTGAGTTTGACGGGACGGTCATCAAAATAGCTCGAAATGTGCAGGTAGCCCGTCTGCAGATCCCAGGGCGCGGCAAGGTCAACGTTTACAATACCCATCTTTGTGCCCGCTGTGAAATAGATGAACGCGCCGAGCAGCTTGATGCGCTGCTGGAATTTGTCAATGACCTGGACACGAACATGCCGGGCAGCCATCCAAGTCTTCTGGGCGGTGATTTTAATTTCGACCGATTCGAAAACCAGGGGGCTCAAAAGTTTTTATGGGAAAAGATTATTGCCAACGGTTTTGTTGACGCCTATGCGGAGTTTATCATTTCCAACTCCGGCGGGCAGGAAACACTGGAAACCCTTTGTGAAGATGAAGACAACGCAGATGAACACTGCACGGTGGGTGTGTCGGAATTAGACGGTCCCAATGCCAGACGAATTGATTACATATTCACAAAAAGCCCAGCTACGATCCGGGCTGCACGCGTGGTCTTTAATACCCTGGTAAATGCGGACGAACCCACTGTATCAGATCACGCCGGGGTTTTCATCAGCCTGGATTTGCCCTAGGAGAAAAAAAGGGGGCTCTTGATGAGCCCCCTTTTTAATGTTGATACTGCCGCAGATTAAAGTGAACACTCCTCGAAACAGTTTCGCTCGCGAGTCTTGCAGATGGACGCCCCATCTTCGGTTTCAATACATTCGATATATTCATAAACACAGCGGCTATCGCATCCGTAGTCTGCCGTGTGAGCTTTTTTACTTTCTTTCATTTTAACTTCCCCCCTTGTTTGCCACGAATTCTTGAGTCCGCCGATAATGGTCGCATTTTGCTGCTTTGTCTCAAAAAGTTTCTATCAGCAAAGCACCTTGGGCCTCTTATCACGGAACCTAAAAGTATCTTAATCACCATTGGCGTGCACGGCAAGCTGTTAATTTGAGCGGCCCGATAAAATGGATGCCCTTTGCATGCCCAAGATCAGGGTTAACTTTGACATCAAGACGGAGAAGTAAGGACGATGAGATCATAATTTTATTTGACCCTGAACATTCTAATAATGTATAGAAAAACAATGAGGGCATGGCTCGATTACTTCACCTGACCTAAAACCCGTTTTTATTCCGGCAAAGCGAACCCGGTCCACCATCTCAACTCCCATTCCTCATAAGATGTAAGCTCTCACAGGCCCAAGCACCCCGGTGGTTTTGGCGGGCAGTCTGTATTCTTTTTTAAGAGCCGTCCCACCAATTTAATTTATGCGTACACGGTCGTCTGTTTATCTTTCGGTGATTAACAATTAAAGTCCCCCCTTGAAGGCGAGCGCCATGAAAAAAAATTTTATAAATGACAAAGGGGGCACCCGTTCAGGGAATGACCGCCGTCAGAAGAGCATGATTTACGTTAAATTGGATCGTCGAACCGGCAAGGACCGCCGCTCGGGCTGCGACCGCCGGGAAGGTTCGGGCCATCTGATTGCATACGAAAGAAGAGATGTGTTCAGAAAGTAGGACCGCTGCAAGTTGTATGGGTTTTTCAATATCAGAAAGAAACGATAATTTGCTTGTATTGCTGCCCCGAAGCGATTAGTTTATCAAGTGGGGGGACAACAGCATTACCTGATGATCTGACACTGGCAGCGGCAAA
>JASFTL010000525.1:0-3303 GCA_050053555.1 Desulfobacterales bacterium | reverse complement strand
CCTTGATCTCTTCTCGCTTCTTGAAAAATCTCGCCATAATTCTACCTCCTCCTTAAAGCTCCTTCATCCAGTCGGCCTTTATCCCCTGGCGCCGAAAGCCTTCATAAGGTTTGAATAAAAAATCCTTATAATTTTCATACAGCACTTTTTCGACATAGAGCAAGCGCACAAAATGGGCACCGAGTTTTTGAAGTTCGATATAGATATTATCTTTTTCCCAGAGCACGTGCGTATAATTATCCGTATAATCTTCGCCCATCAAATTCTTTTTAACCAGATCATATTTCTTATCCATTTCATCCATGACAGCGACAAACATGTTCGGCTCCAATGTAATAATAATTGCGTCCAATACAGATTGGGTGCTGAAAAACAGGCGAATCCCCCGTGCGCCCCTCATGTCCTTTAGCTTGGCAAGTATGAAGGTGTTTTTGCCTCTGGCAGGATTTTTTTCATCAATTATCTTAAATTGCTTCTTTTCATATTCCTGATAGTTCCAATGGCGCTCTTTAAGGATTTTAGTGCATTCTTCGTAGGTTGAATTGCCGACCGTTAGACCAAAAGGCTTGGGTCTGTCGGCTGCAAAAGCCGTTGCATCGAAAATTAATATAACCGCTAAAACCCCAAACCAAATGATGGCCTTTTTCATTTTTTAACTCCTTTTATAGGTTACTTTTTATGCATTTAATTCGCCTAACTGACTTTAATGAAGCTTTATCATTGCGATAGCGCAATGAGCCTCTATTTTGGTAAGAATTACACTATAAGATTCAACATGATTCAACTTGCCATAATATATTACGGACCGAGTCAGACAAGGTATTATGGAGAAGAAGAAAAAAAATAACCAAGCGATAAAATGTAGCGCTGATCCAATTCATCCTGATCAGCAGGTACATTGTTGTCCCAGTCCAAATCGTACTGCGCTGTCAAATTTAATCCTTTGTAAAAAGGGAAGCGTAATCCTGTCCGGGTTTGAACAAACATATCACTGGTGTCTTCAAGACTGACGTATCCTGAATGATTATGAAAAAATTGCATAACTTTATCAAAAAGGTACCTGTCAAAATTCAGCGCCCAGCGGCCGGCCGGATAGTCATTATCCTCAGCCTCATCAAAATCTTCATTCACATAGGCCAGGCCAACTTCAGTGGATAACTTCGTCAATTCAGTTTCATAAAATTGATAGCCGGCACCCGCGCTGATGGTCGTCCGTAAGTTAAGATCCTTGAAGGTGTCTTTTTCAACCGATGCAGTGGTGTTAAGATACCATTTTTGTTTCAGAAAATGGTCATATTTCATGTAACCCAGAAAATTGTCGGCCGTCTGATCACCATCGGCGTATTCTCTATTGAACTGTCCTCCGACGGTGTATCTATTTTTTGACGATCGGGCAACTGCCTCTCCATCGAAGTGATACATCTCCGTGTTGGTATTCCCCTTAGCAACGTTGATGCCGAGATTGGCTCGTATGTCCAATTTCACTGCGGGTGCTGGCTTCACATAAATGGATTTTACATTGACCATCTCAATTGAAACCGTTTCCTGAATGTGCTCCGATTCAAGTTTGATCTTGTTCTCAACCGAGGAGACCGAGATTCCTTTAACTGACGAACCATCAATTAATACAACATGAATGGATTCATCGGTCGTTATATTAATGATTTCAGCCCAATGAATATTTATTTCGCCGGCATATGATGTTTTTAATGCAAGTTTGCCGGCCTGCATCGACAGGACCCGACCGGATAGGCGATCACCATTTTTCAGACGAACCTCATCGGCGTTCGCAGAAATGGTGCCACAAAAAAAAACCATAATCACGATGAACAAAAGGTTTCGTAGGACGTTCATGGAAATCTCCTGTTGTTATGCGTTTTGGTCAACCAGCTTGGTTTCGCCCGAAACGCTGATATGCAAGGGTCTGCGATTATCTTGCGCCAGATAGGTCGTGGTAGTCGGAAAGGCAAATTCGATACCCTCGGCTTCAAAGCGACGCATCATCTCTAAATTCACCCGTTCGGTGAAGTTTAAATAGGCCCAGTAATCGGGCGGAAAGTACCAGTAAATCATTAAAATGTTAAGCGATGTATCATTAAATTCATTGAAAAACACCCAGGGCGGAAAATCCGGATCCATGCCTTCGTGATTGTCCAGTATCTCGCGAATAATGCTGACGGCTTTTTCAACCTTTTCCGGAGGCGTATCATAGGTAATTGTAATATTGGTCAGGCGTCGAATGGAGGGTCGGCGGCCAATGTTCTCGACGCTGTCGGTCGCCAATTTTTCATTGGGTATCGTCACCAGATGGCCGGTCAGTGTGCGCACGCGGGTTGAACGAAAACCGATATCTTCCACGGTGCCGTCAATACCTCCTGCCGTAACGCGTTGGCCGACGAC
The DNA here is from genome assembly GCA_050053555.1 of Desulfobacterales bacterium. GTDB lineage: Bacteria > Desulfobacterota > Desulfobacteria > Desulfobacterales > JAHEIW01 > JAHEIW01. The sequence continues at coordinate 903 of JASFTL010000525.1, read as the reverse complement.
AAAGGGTTTGTCCAGCATGATCATGATGCTGCCGAAAAAGTTCTTCAACGTATCCTGGGCTGCCAGGGCCAGGGCCAATCCGCCGATACCCAGGCCGGCCAGTAGCGCGCTCAATGGTTTGCCCGAGATTACCCTCAGCAGATAAATAGCACCAATGACGATGACGATAATACGGGCGATCATTCGCATCATTTGTACGAAAGATTTGTCTAAAAGATTATCTTCCTTTTCGGCAAATTTGGCGAGTTCAAATATCAACAGTTCAATCAGGCGGTAAACTAAGACGACGACCGCCAGCGTGCCGAGCACATCGATGACGGTGTCGGCAATGCGCTCAGCAGTAACTGGAAAATATAAAATCTCCCTGACTGCATAGACGGCAAGGGCAATTAGCAACAGCCGAATCGGCCATACGGCCGCCTCCAGCACCATCCTCAAGCGCACGTTTTCCTCCGAACTTTTCAGCACCACAATCATATTGGTCAGAAATCCGCCAATCTGGCGAATCGCCATAAAAATCATCACAATAGCTGCCACGAGCAGCAAGTATCGCCATACGGGATACTGCAAAAGCCATTGCGGGAAGAGATTCCTCATGCCGTAAAGAAAAATCGCCAAGGCAATCACCAAAGTGGCAACTCTAAAAAAGCTCTTCAACTTGGCCAAGGCATGTTCAGGAAACTGACCCTGCAAATTCATCGGCAAAGCGAGGCGCAGCCGGTCGAGCCAGTCGACGAATACATAGACAATAAAAATGGCTGCCAGAATAAGCAGCAATGCCTCGATACCATGCAGTATATTGATGAGTTGTTGCGAGCCTCCCAGAGCCGATTCAGCTATCCGCAATAGCAGCGCAATCCCTGCCAGCCTTAAGGGTGGCATAAAGGCTGCGATTTTCCATAC
>JASFTL010000524.1:0-3304 GCA_050053555.1 Desulfobacterales bacterium | reverse complement strand
GATCCGCTTCGATTCACCCCGGAGCAGCCCCAGAGGATCGATTCCCGCGGCAGCATGCAGCCTCGCTGCCTGCCATGGGGCGAACTCAGAATTCTGGGGGCGTTGCCGAAGCCCGGGAAAGATTTGCTGCGGGTCCGCATACGGACAGCCCCTAACGGGTCAGTATATGTCTGAGCTTGCCGCGTGATGGATCGAGGGCAAAAACTCCCCGACACCTCAATTAGCTAAAAAGGAATATAATCATCGACTAGTTGATGCGTCGGTAATTTATCGACTTGACGAAATTCAGACGATTTAACGAATCAATGAATTAACTATTTAACGAATGAGACGAATCCGCAATCCCGCTGAAGGCGGATTGCGATGCGCCTCATTTGAGTGCTTCCTGGCCCTTAAACTTCCGGTAAGGCGAAAACGCTTCCAAAACCATTTGATCCTCATCGGTGCTTTGATCCGCAATCATCCGGGCAACTATTTCTGCCGTGCCTGGCCCCAGCATCAGGCCCTGGCCACACATCCCCGTTGCGTGCAGCAACCCGTTGACTTGGCGGTTCCACCCCACCACAGGTGAACCGTCCGGGGTCATCGGGTAAAGACCGCGCCATGTTCTGCGAACCCGTAAGTTTTTCAATCGGGGAAGAAGATGCACGATGCGAGCACACACCTGGGGAAGGAATATAGAGGTCTCGCCTTTTGCAGTTCCAGTTATGGGTGGATCCGGTGTGATACAGAAAATCACCTGACCATGCAAGTTTTGATAAAAATAAAAATTTTTAGATCCCGGACCGGGACTGATATCCACCACCATGCTTCTAAAAAACGGTTTCACCGGTTCGGTAATAGCGGCCTCGTGAGAATCCGGGACCACCGGAATGTCGACACCGACGCTTCGACTCAGTTCGGCTGAAAAAGGTCCAGCGGCATCAACGACGACCGGAGCTGCATATCGAGTCAGATTGGTTTCAAGCCCGATGACCTTTTCGCCTTCTAATTGGATTTTGTTGACGCGTTCCTTCAAATGGAAAGTCACGCCCAGATTAACCGCCCTGCGATAAAAGGCATTTACTGTCAATAAGGGCGAGATCACGCCATCATCCGGTGAGTAAGTGCCCCCTCGCAATCCCTGGGGATTTATACCCGGTATCACCTGCTGTATTTCTGCTGGTCTCAGATAATCGATATTGAGCCCGTATTTCTTCTGGGCGGGCAGCAGCTTTTTTAGCATGCGCTCATCGGTTTGGCGGTAAACGGGAAAGGTATAGCCGCCTTTAAGCCATTCGATGCAGTCACCGTATCGTTTTTCCCAGCTCGCCAAAATTTCGAGAGACCGCCGGCAGGTGAGTATTTTCGCCGGGTCGGAATGCGTGGCCCGAATGCCACCAATGGCGTGTTTGTTTTCGCCTTGGCCCGGTGACGGATGCATGTCGATCATCCGGGTCTTGATGCCGAGTTCACCCAGCGCCATCGCTGTCGGCACGCCCACCGATCCGGCCCCGACAATGATTACATCACTTGTCTTCAAGATGATCCCCTCCGTGTGCTCCGGCCAGTGTTCCTATTGGAACCTCGACAAAAAGCGGCCGATCGACGCGATCCGTTATTGTACTTAGATCAATGCCTTCTTCCTGAAAGATCCGCCAGATCATCGGCCGGCAGGTCTTTGAACCGCAGGCACCCATGCCGACCCGGGTTAATGCTTTCAGCTGATTGATATCTCTGACGCCCTTACGAATCGCCGCTTTGATCTCACCTGCGGTGATGCGCTCACAACGGCAGATGATGGCGTCATCCGGCGGCAGTTCTTTTTCATAAATTTGGGAAGGTTCAATTTGTCTTTCTTGCACCCAGATTCCCATTGCTGCTTTTGCGACCTCTTTATCCACTTTAATCTGTACCAGCAAGGTGCCCGGGTATTTCCGCCGGGTCGATATTTTTTGTACAGGATAATACCCCAGGATCGCTCCGTCCACATCGGTAACCGGAACGTTTTGATCAACTTCAATCCGCTCGCGCCAGATTTCATAGGGCAAGGTGACCAGGGGGTGATCAGGGTCATCCCTGTAATCGACCAGGATCATTGACAGGCCCGGGCAAACGGCCACGCAGCTTCCGCAGCCAGTGCAGGCATCTAAATCGACTAGATAAGGCAGACCGGTAATTTCATCCTTCTCGGTTCGAATGGCGCCGACTGGACATACCGATGTGCAGGGATTGCAGGGCACTTTCTGATAGCAATGAAAAATCGGAAACACTCCTTGCTCCCGGGGCGGTTGTTTGCGACTCACGACGGGCCCGGGTTTGGATTTTAAAATGGTGGCTTTCTGATCCCATTGTCGGGGGATTTCGCCGACCGGCAACCCGAGGGATTGGGCGATTTTCAAACCCTCAATCTTGCCGGTGAACATGGCCGCGGACGCCTCGGCAATTTCCCGGGCGTCTCCGGCACTAAAGATATCCATTCCCCACTTCTGGGCTTTAAAATAAAATTCATTGACTTCGGCCAGACCGACCGCAATCAGGACGGTATCTACTGCATAAGTTTTATGTGAATTCGGGACAATGTTCCAATTCCGATCCAGCCGGGCAACTGTGACCGATTCGACTTTAGCCTTTCCCACGGCAGCTACCACGGTATGGCCGGTTAAAATCGGCACGCCCAGACGTTTGAGTTTATCGGCGTGAACCTTGTACCCGCTGACCTGCGGCAAGGCCTCGATGAGGGCAACCACGGTGATGCCGGCCTGGATCGCATGGTATCCGGCGATGAGCCCCACATTGCCGCCGCCGACGATGAGCACCTTTTCCGAGGATTTTATCAAATCACGGTTGACCAGCGTTTGAAACGCTCCGGCGCCGTATATCCCCGGCAGGGTATTACCCGGAAACGACAGCATTTTTTCCCTGGCACCGGTGGCAATCAAGAGCTTTTTAGGCCTGATTTGCCTGTAGCGGCCGTTTTTAACGCCTTGAACGGCTCCGACGACTTTATCTGAAAAAACACCCACCGCTGTGGTATTTAGCCAGATGCTAACGGAATCGAGTTTATCAATCTCTGCCGCCAAAATTGCAGCGATTTCAAAGCCCCGCGTTCCGGCGTAGGAATCTTCAACCGAGCCGAAGAATTTATGAGTCTGCAAAACCAGTTTTCCCCCGGGGCGGTCTTTATCATCGATGATCAAGGTGTCGACGCCGAGTTTGCCCAGTTCCACCGCTGCTGCCAGTCCTGCCGGACCTGCGCCGATGATCAAAACATCCACTTCTTTGATGGCCGTCGATTGGATTTGGGGTTCGGTATCATCTTCCG
>JASFTL010000523.1:0-3307 GCA_050053555.1 Desulfobacterales bacterium | reverse complement strand
CCCATCAAACGGTGCGAGTTTCTGATTAATCTGCCAAAGTTTAAAGCCCATCCGTGGTGCCGGTTGACCCTGAGCCTTAAAAATTTTATTGGTCTTCAAGATGATCGCCATCGATTGATTGATCACAATCAGTTTTTGGAACATAAAATCGCTGATTTACAGGAAGTCATTCAGCCAAAATTTATTGCCATTGATGGGATTGTGGCCGGTCAGAAAATGATGCTCACACCGACGCCGTTTTTATTGGGTGCTATCGTAATGGGAACCAATTCATGTGCCGTTGATACCGTCGGTTGCCATATGGTACGGATAGATCCAAATGATTTGACTCACCTGAAATATGCTTCGCAAAGAGGCTTTGGCCCGATGGTGTTAGATCAGATCGATGTCGGTGGGGATTATCCGCTGGAAGAAGTCCAAAACCGCACTGAAAATTTTAAGTTTTGCGTTGAGCGCATTGATAACTATTTCAGCGGAACCCGTAATCTGTCATGTACGGTGGGAACGTTTCCGGAAAAACATTCATCGGATTACTGCCAAGGTGGATGCCCGGGTGCTTTGCAGGAAGCCGTACACATATTTCGCGGATTTAATCCGGATGTTGATAGACAAATGCGAAAAGTGCGCTACGCTGTCGGCAAGATTAATGGGCCGTTGAATTTAGCCAAAGACGAACGTGTGATCTTTGCAGGCAACTGCACCAGCTGGGAGGGTGACATTAACGGTGAATCCGTTAAGATTGAAAGCAGCTATAAAACCGCCGATGACGTGGACGAGAAACGCACAAACTCAAACGACATGTTATTAAAAACAGCGAAAGCCATCTTGCATTCTTTGTTGAAACGCAGATCACGATATCTTGATGCGAAAGGCTGCCCGCTATCGGTTGCTCAGCACGTTAACTATGTATCATACATGGCGAATATAAAAAATCCCAATTTTGATCCGCGATTGTTTATCCCGATCAACATTGCTTATTGGCAAATGCGTTTTTTCCGATTTTTGAATCGGTTTATCGGTTAGCAATCGGCCTCAAATGTTAACCAACGATAATTAAAATTAGATCGACCCCGAATGTATGCGATCATTATATCGGCGGTCTTCTAAGCGGTTTCTTTCCAGCACCTTCCATTATGGATTTGACTCTATGCCCGGCCTGAATATTTTTACCGGTAACACGCTTGAGATACTTGCAGAGCAACTGGCCCACCTGATGAAAACACCTTTGCCAACACATTTTGATGCGGAGCTCATAATCGTCCAGAGCACGGGCATGGAGCGATGGGTATCTCTGGAACTTGCGAAACATAACGGCATTTGCAGCAACGTTCAGTTTCCATTTCCCAATTCTTTTCTCGAAGACATCGCCAGACAGTTGATGCCAGATTTTCCGGAGTTGTCGCCTTTTGATGCGGATGTCTTGACTTTCAAGATTATGAAAAAGCTGCCGGCCTGCACCCGCAGGAAAGAATTTAAACATCTAAAAGCCTACCTTGCTGATGATGCCACCGGCCTCAAGCGGTTTCAGCTTTCAAGCAAATTGGCCGATTTATACGATCAATATCAGGTGTTTCGGCCGGAAATGATATTTCGATGGGAACAGGGTACTCAAGGTACTAAAGATGAGTACCCCGGGGAAAAATGGCAGGCGCATCTTTGGAGGCAACTTGTAAAAGACCAGAAAAACGATCACCGCGCCAGGCTAAAGCTTAATTTGATAAAAAAATTAAAAGCAAATTTGCATCCGGATGTAAAGCTGCCCCATCGTATATTTGTATTCGGCATATCGTATCTGCCGCTTTTTCATATGGAGGCTCTAGTGGCTCTTTCGCAGCTGATCGACATGAACCTATTTCTTCTAAATCCCTGCCGCGAATATTGGAGCGATATTGTTTCAGAACGACAGATGCAGCGAATTCGGAAAAAATATCCACCATCAGCTGATGCGAAGTCAGCGCTGCACCTGGAAGAGGGCAACCGGCTGCTGGCATCCATGGGCACTCACGGCAAGAACTTTTTTTCAACGATCAGCGGCTTTGACATTCACGTACAGGAATTTTACCAGGATCCGGGTTGCAAGAATTTGCTTTCCTGCATTCAATCCGACATTTTGAATCTTCGCGAACGCAAGGCAGCGGCAGATCCGATTGAGAATAACAGCAAACACATCGCGGCACCTGAGACCGTGCCACCTTTTCGGATAGCCCGTTCGGACAATTCCATTCAGATTCATTGCTGTCACAGTCCGATGCGCGAGGTTGAAGTATTGCGTGATAATCTGCTCGCGATGTTTGATGAAAACCCGCGCTTGCTGCCCAAGGATATCGTGGTGATGACACCGGACATTGATGCGTATGCGCCATATATTCAGGCTGTATTTGAAGCGCAAACCGATGGGCGCCTTCGGATCCCCTTTAGCATTGCGGATCAAAATGCCCGGGGGCAAAGCCTCCTGATTGATGGTTTTTTGTCATTGCTGGACCTAAAAGGGTCCAGAGTCAGTGCGGCGCGCGTCATGCGGCTGCTAGAATCACCCGGAGTTAAAGAAAAGTTTGGATTAGACCTCAATGACATCGAAACTGTTGAGCGCTGGATCCGCGACACCCGAATCCGCTGGGGCGTCGATAGCACCGATCGTCAACAATTGGGGCTTCCTGGCGTTTCTGAAAATACATGGCAGGCAGGAATACACCGGCTTCTGTTAGGCTACGCCATGCCGGGCAAAGATGATCACATGTTTGAGGGCATCTTGCCTTACGACAAGGTTGAAGGCCATGAAATTCATCGTTTCGGAAAATTTCTGGAATTTGCTGACAGTGTATTTCGATGCGTCAAAAACCTGAATCGCCCGAAACAACTGGAGCATTGGTGCACGGTATTGAAACAGCTGCTCAGTGATTTTTTTCAACCGGATGAAGAAACAGAAAGTGAATACCGAAGTATACGAAAGATCATAGAAGACTTGAGTAATCGACAAACGCAGACCGGATTCGATGAAAAACTCGAATTCGAGCCCATTTGCTTTTACCTGGAACAGCGTTTGGATAATTTAAGCTTCAGATCCGGGTTTATGACAGGCGGGGTGACCTTTTGCGCAATGCTGCCCATGCGCAGTATTCCGTTTAAGGTTGTCTGCCTGGTTGGCATGAATTCAGATAAATTTCCGCGTGAGTTTCAACCCTTAACCTTTGACTTAATTGCCAGGCACCCGCAACCCGGAGACCGGTCCCGCAGAAATGATGACAAATATCTCTTTTTGGAATCGATTATTTCAGCGCGCGAAAAATTATACATCAGTTATGTGGGA
>JASFTL010000522.1:0-3312 GCA_050053555.1 Desulfobacterales bacterium | reverse complement strand
GTTCATGCGGCGGACTCTTTTTTCCTGAGTAATGAAGCATTGCGATCTGAACGCCATCCGGAGCTTTTAGCCTGGACGCTCGGTGAAAGCTCAGATGTCGTCTTTGATGAAACCCATTTCGGAATCTTTAAACATCCCGGCGTGCTGAGTCTGATTAAAAAACACCGATTTCACTGGTTTATATTGACGGTTGCTGTTTTGGCCCTTTTGTTCGTCTGGAAGAATTCAGTTTATTTTGTGCCCCCGCCAGAGAAAAGCCGGTCACCATCCGGCGGAGATTTTATCTCGGACCGGGATTCCACCCAGGGTTTAATCAGCCTGCTGCGCCGCAATATTCCAACTCGTCGACTATTGCAGACCTGTGCCCGGGAATGGAAACGCAGCATTCAACCGCAAAAGCACTTTCGAAGCGATGAATTCAAGCAAATTAAATCCGCCTTGCAAATGATTGAAACTCGGGACTCCAAATCCATTGATCCTGTTCGGGGCTATCAACGCATCAGCAAATTAATCTCAAAGGGAAGACGCTATGAATGAAAATACGGAAATCTTAAAAAAAGCGCTGTTAAAAACCAAGCAAGAAGTCGCCAAGGTGATCATTGGTTATGAACAGGTAGTCGATCAGGCATTGATCGCGATATTTACCGGCACCCATGCGCTCGTTGAAGGCGTACCCGGAGTGGCCAAAACGCTGCTGGTCAGAACACTCGCCCACGTGATGCGCTGTGATTTTGCGCGCATTCAATTTACACCGGATTTGATGCCCACTGATATCACCGGGACCCACGTTTTTAATCTGCAAACCAATGAGTTTTCACTGGTTAAAGGCCCGGTCTTTTCAACCTTTTTGCTGGCAGATGAGATCAACCGAGCGCCCGCTAAAACACAGTCAGCTTTACTGCAGGCCATGCAAGAGCGTACGGTGACGATCGATCGCCAAACCCATGAACTATCCTCGAATTTTACGGTATTTGCCACCCAAAACCCGATTGAATATGAGGGCACCTATCCGCTGCCCGAGGCTCAAAAAGATCGCTTTATGCTCAAAATTACGATGGATCCTCCCGACAAAGATGCGGAACTCGCCCTGGCACAGCGAATGCTGGGCAAAGATGCTCCGGAAAATACGCTGGCCAGCGGTGCGGTTCAGCAGATCATAACTCCGGAGGTGTTAAACAAACTGCGTATGGCCCTGGAAGGGATTTTAGTAAAGGAAGACCTGGTCTCTTACGTGGTGGACATTGTTCGTAAAACCCGCAGCCATCAAAGTGTTCTCGTAGGGGCCGGGCCGCGGGCGACTCAGGCACTGTTGCTTTCCAGTCGGGCTTTTGCAGCCATCAACGCACGGGACTTTGTAACCCCCGATGATATCAAAACGATGGCATATCCGGTTTTAGCGCATCGTCTGATTCTGCGGCCTGAATATGAAATCGAAGGTTTAACGATCAAAGAGGTCATTGAAAATATTTTAAAAGAAATTGCGGTACCCCGTTAGGCGCATTCTGGCATTTGGCCGCTGGCTTCCGGCCGCTGGTCATTAGATACTCGCCGGCAGCCAGGAGCGAAAAACCAGAAGCCAAAAAGCTGACACCTGAACACTGACACCCGAAACCAATACGAAAAAAAAGAGAATTTAATTAATCCCTGAATTTATGAAACTCGTTCCGACATACCGCCTTCTTTTTTTGATAGGGCTCATTTTTCTACCCATGACCCTGTTGATGGTAATAGTGGCTTCCATTACAGTGCCGACCATTATATTGGCAGTTGCCATTATTATTGCCGTCACTGTGGATGCCTATCGTTCGCAGGGGCGGTTGGAGGGTATTCGTATCATGCTGCCGGAAGTTGTCCGGGTGTCAAAAGGCAGGCAGGGCGACTTTAATCTGCAGATTTATAACGAGAAACGACGGGTCAGACGCTTACGGCTGGGCTTAGCGTTTCCGGAAGAAATATATTCTCCGGCAGTTGAGATCAACATTGAATTGCCGGAAGATCATCATCTTTCATCGATCGACTGGTTGGTTCAGGGTTTAAAGCAGGGTCGCTACCACCTTGAACGCTATTTTCTGGAGACGACTTCTTTCTGGAGCTTATGGTCGGTTCGAACTAGCGTACCCATCAATATGGAGATTCGCGTGTATCCCAACCTCTTTAATGAGCGCAGGAATTTAAGCGGACTCTTTTTAAATAAAGGGTTGGGCATTCATGCGCAACGGCAGGTGGGTAAAGGACGGGATTTTGAGCAACTCAGAGAATATCTTCCCGGTGACAGCTTTGAAGATATTCACTGGAAGACGACCGCCAAACGTGGAGTGCCGATTACCAAGGTCTATCAGATTGAGCGCACCCAGCAAATATATGTGATCATCGATGCATCGCGCTTAAGTGCGAGGTCCACTGAATTGAATTCCCTTTGGGACAATGATGATGAGCAAAACCGCGCTGAGGGCTCAGCTACCATACTGCAGCGCTTCATAACTGCCGCTCTGATCATGGCGATGGCCGCCGATCGACAAGGGGATTTGTTCGGATTGCTGACATTTGACGACAAAGTACGGTCTTTTTTAAAAGCCAAGATGGGTAAAGCACACTTCAATGTATGTCGGGATGCACTTTATACCTTGGAGCCGCAAAGCGTATCCCCGGATTTTGCCGAATTATTTACGTTTATCGGCACTAAAATCCGCCGGCGGGCCTTGCTTGTTTTTTTAACCCATTTAGATGATCCGGTTCTGGCCGATAGCTTTACCCAAACCATTGATCTCATTTCAAGGCACCATGTGGTATTGGTCAATATGATCAAACCGATGCTTGCCAAACCCCTCTTTAATTCAGAATCCGTATCATCGATCAATGATATATACAACGAACTGGGCGGACACATGCTGTGGCGCCGTTTGCAGAAAATTCAAAAGCTATTGCAGAGTCGTGGCGTGGGGTTTGCCATGTTGGACAATGAAAATCTTTGTACAGAATTGGTTTCACAATATTTGACGCTGAAGAGAAGACAGGTTTTGTAATTGAAAATGCCTAAAATGAGCTAAAATGAGCTAAAATGCATAAAATTAAAAGAGAAAACCCATGAGTCGTAAGAAATTTGCTAAAGACCTTGAAAAACGAACGCGGCAATTTGCGGTTAGAATAATAAAAATATGTGAAAGTGAGTCAAGTGAAACCCAGTTGTGGTTAGAAGTGATTACAGATGTAGAATGGTTAAAATGGGAAGAAGTAAAGTCCGATTATGATGAGTGCAGCGAACCACTTGCGCTTCTTACACCTATTGGAAGCAAGTAATGCCTTTATACTCAG
>JASFTL010000521.1:0-3317 GCA_050053555.1 Desulfobacterales bacterium | reverse complement strand
GGTTCATGCAGGCAAAAGCGCCCTATTTTGTCGAGTATGTAAAAAATATTCTCGAAGATGAACTGGGTTCTACTCGATTGTATAAAGGCGGTTTATCTGTTTTTACCACCCTTGACTACCGCAAGCAAATTGTTGCTGAAAATGCAGTCAACACCGGCCTCGAGAAGCTTACCCACCGGATGCGGCAGAAACAAATAAAGGAACCCGACCCCCAGGCTGCGCTGGTATGTTTAGATTTATCCTCCGGCGGTATTTTAGCCATGGTGGGGGGAAAGGATTTTCATACCAATCGCTTTAACCGCGCCACCATGGCGCTCAGACAGCCCGGATCGGCTTTTAAGCCATTTGTTTATGCTTATGCAATAGAACAGGGCTTCACCCAGAATAAAATAATCCTCGACGCACCGGTTGTATATAAAGGCGCAAAAGACGGGGAGGATTGGAAACCTGAAAATTTCTCTTTAGATTATAAGGGCGAAATGACGCTGCGGCGCGCCCTGGCAATCTCACAAAACATCCCAGCGGTGCGACTGCTGGAGATGCTGGGGCCTTACGCCGTCGCCCAATTTGCTCATCAGCTCGGCATCAAGTCGCCGCTCGCATCCAATTTATCATTGGCATTGGGCACATCTGAAGTCACGCTTATGGATTTAACATCCGCCTACTCCACATTTGCGAACAAAGGCGAAAAGATTAAGCCATTTGGTGTTTGGGAAATTGTGGATCGGCAGGGACGTGTCATTTGGCGGGCAAAGCCTCAGAAACGATTGGTGATGTCACGTGCCGGTGCCGCCATTGTCACCAATATGCTGGAAGGCGTAATCAATGAAGGCACTGGAAGACGGGCACGTATTCTTGGAAGCGCTATCGCCGGTAAAACCGGAACCACAAATGATTTCAAAGACGCTTTGTTTATCGGCTTTTCGCCTTCGATGATTACCGGCGTTTGGGTGGGTCAGGACCGGGGAGGCAGCCTGGGCGAAAAAGAAACCGGTGCCAGGGCGGCGTTGCCCATATGGATTGACTTTATGAAAGCGGCTTCCCAAAGAGATCCGTATCAATATTTCGACATCCCGGATGATGTCAGTCAGATTCGCATGGATCCAGTAACCGGGTTAGCGCAATCGGAAGCTTCAAAGCAAGGTGTCGTTGCCTTATTCAAAAAAGGCACCGAACCGGCTACGCATGACTAAACCCCGGTTTCAGGTTTCAGGTTCTATGATTCTGAGGTTAACCGAAGACAGATGTCAAAGGTCAGATGAAATCCGAAGGGTATGGCAGCCCTCGAATCGACTGCCTTTGACTTGAGCAGTTCGGCGCTGAGCTCACTGCCGAAGGGCTCAGGCCGAAAGTAGCTCGTCGCAGGCTGCGGCTGCCGGAGACCAGTGACCGGCAGCCGGCGCCATCGTCCAGAAACCAGAACCATAGAACCCCTGAACCCAGAACCTCTGAACCTTGATACTGAATGAACGCGGAAATTTGATACTTAAATTTGGCAATAATGGGATATTTAATTAAGTTTTTATTTTCGCAGCAAACCATGTTATGAATGCAGCACCATGATTCGAAAAGCGACCATTAAGGATGTCAAAGCCATTCACGTGCTTTTACAGGAATACGGTAAAAAAGAGGAACTGCTTGCCCGCCCCTTAAGTGAGCTGTATGACCATGTCAGAGATTTTTGGGTCTATGTAGATGATAGGAAGCAAAATATGATCGGCTGCAGTGCATTGCAGTTCTGCTGGGAGGATCTGGCCGAAATTCGATCTTTGGCCGTGCATCCCGATCATTTGGGAAAAAACATCGGAACCGAGCTTGCAAAAGCCGTGCTTACCGAGGCGAAATCCTTTGATGTCAGAAAAATATTTACTTTGACGTACAAACCGGACTTTTTTAAGCAATTGGGATTTGTCCAAATAGAGCGCTCCGATCTGCCATTAAAAATCTGGGGGGATTGCATGATCTGTGTAAAGTTTCCGGACTGCGATGAAATCGCCATGATGAAAGATCTTTAATGCTTGATTAAGGAATTTAGAATTTCAGAAATTGCGGGATCGATAATAATTTTTCGGACTGAAGTTTAAATTCGCAAGGCCAAGTTTAATAAAAGAACTGGTTTTAAAAGCTTAGCTTTTGTTCGATGGCAAGGCGCCGATTCGATTCAAAAACGGAGCGTACACGCAAGTACGTGAGTATTTTGAATCGGATCGCAACACAGCCATCGGGCAAAAGATGAGAATTTTAAAACCAGTTCAGGTGTAAATTACATTGAGCGGTATCGGCGAATACCTCCACACACCCGGTTTCGGCAGAATATTCTGCTCTCCGACCGTCAACCAGTTCAGGTCCAATTTAATATCACGCAGCTTCCCATCCTCAGGTTCGCGGGCATGGTATGTTCGCGCATAACTTGCCTGGAATATGCAAATCCCGCAGCGCTTCTCCCGCGCCACAACATAATTCTTCATGAAAGTCCGGGGTGATAGGCCATGGGATTCAGCAATTTCATCCAAATCCTTGAGGGAACGCTTAATCAGGACTGATTTGGAAATACCGCGTTCGGAAATGCGGATCAACGCCCTGGATTCACTGCTGCCAGCATACACAGTGGAAATTCCCGGAATCCGTTTCAAATATTGCGCAGCCACAATAGCGGCAGTTCTTCTTCCGCCAACCATCACCGGCAAACCATAATATTCAAAGAATTTTTTTTGAATATCTTCGGCATATTTATCGCCTTTTTCAAAAATATCTTTGGAAATATACCGCAAGTTTCGAGCCATGTCCTCCGCAGCTTCGGTTATGGGCCAATCGATACGCACATGAAAATGGGTGAGGCCAAAGCGATTCTTGGCCAGGCTTGTCTTGTCTCCCTGTATGAGCAGCGCATAATCGATCGGCAGCATAATTTTTAAAAAGTTTTTAAAGTAGATCGACTCCAGATATTTCCAGCTGCGGTCAAATTTATCTGAGAGGGGTAAGGATTTAAAGCGCAACAGATTTTTTTTTGTCGTTTTGTTAACATCGAAAAATCGGATATACTTTTTGTGCTCAGGTAATACTTCATCTTCTACAAAAATCACGAGAAATGCATTTTGAGATTTGTATTCCCGATCGGGAATTCGGGCCCTGGGTTTCAACTCCCGTTTTTCAACAAAAGGAAAAGGCACCTGTTGGGAGATAAAGTTTTTATATGAATCGATCAGGGCATGTTGCAGCAAAAATTGATCCAGCTCATCTCTTAATAACTCATAATAGGATCGCCTTAATTTTTCGGCCTGACTGAGTTCTTCTCTGTAATTCCAGTGTGCCAATGT
>JASFTL010000520.1:0-3318 GCA_050053555.1 Desulfobacterales bacterium | reverse complement strand
AGGGACTAGAGGCGCTATCTATTTTTTGAAAACCGGATTGCGCTTTTCCAGGAAGGCAGAAATACCTTCTTTGGCTGCATCCGTACAGGCAATTTCTCCGAATCCCTTATATCCGATTTCAAGGGCATCATTGAAGTTTGTGCATGCACCTCCCTCCCGGATCACATTCATGGTGATGGATACGGCTTCTTTGCTCAGTACCTGATGGCCCGCTTTAGGCTCATCCGGGATGTCAATATCAGGAATCTCAACGCTGCCCTCTGGAATTCGTATTGTTTTGCCCTGCAAGCGCTTGACTTCTTCGATAGCTGCAGAAATCAGTGCCGGATAATCATCGACGACTTGGGTTACCATGCCGATCTCGCGTGCATCATCGGCCTTCAGCGGTCGGCTCAGACAAATCATCTCATGAAATAGTTCGGCACCCTGGGGCCATTTGCGGTAGGGAACAACACAGCCACCGATTCCCGGCAGTATGCCCAGGCCGATCTCTGGGAATTGAAAATTTGCGTTTTTCGTGGCAACGATGCTGTGACAGCGGATCGCCACCTCCAGTCCGCCGCCAAGCGCAAAACCGTTGACCGCAGCCACCACCGGTTTATTCATTTGATCCATGAAGATCTGAACCTTAGCGCAATCTCTTGCGTATTGGGCTGAAGCATCCGCATCGCCTAACATTTCAGGGAATTTACCGATGTCCGCTCCAGCCGAAAAGGCAGACGTGCCGTAGCCGGTGATGACAAAACCCTTCACCGAGGGATCATTTTCAAATGCTTTCAAAACGGACAGGATCTCATCCGTCAGTTCATCATTGAGGGCGTTCATGGCCTGGGGACGACGGATGGTGATCACTTTGACCTCGTCGATATCATCGACCAGAACGTAGCGCTTAAAATCCTGATAGGCTGAATAGGCTTGTTGCGGCATCGGAAAGCCTTGTCTTTCGGATTGAAATTTGTCCATGATGCGCATGACTTCATCCTCTCCCAGATCCCGCATCAGGTCTAGCGGCCCTTTGCGGAACCCTAAAGCCACCTGACAGCCAAAGTTGAGGTCTGCTTTGGTTCCGATCCCGCGGTCAATAATATCAAAAGATTGCGAAAAAAGGATGCCCAGCAAGCGATCACGAACGGCGGACTTTAGATCTTGCGGAACTTCCACCGGACTGCCAGGGCGGTGAGTGAGCCAGCGATCCACCGATGCCAGCACGGATGCGGGCTGGTAATGGGCGCCTTCTTCCATCTGCAGGGTGTTGGTTTCTATGATAATCGGATTTCCGTTGGCCAGGTTCAGGACGAAAAATGGTCCGGCAAATACGAATTCCTCAGCGACGTTGTCGATCTGGCTGGCGGTTGCCCGATCCAATAAATAGGCGGATTCATTGCACCAGTTGTCAAAGATGCGGTCCAACACAAAGCAGATGGCATTGTCTGTAATGATAGGCGCTTTGCCGGTTTTGGCAAAAAACCAGAACAGATAATCCAGTGTCTCCTGGCTTCCCTTTTCCCAGGCGATGATTTCAACCGGAAGGCTGCGCCAGGCTGGAGCAAAAAAGTGCGTAATTGAGGTGCGTTCCGGCTTTTTCATTTTCAGAAAAATTCTATCAGCCGGAATCGAAGAGGTGTTGGAGGTAATGACGGCATCTTCACTGACGATATTTTCGACGGTTTCAAATATTTTTTGTTTAAGTGGAATGGCTTCGGTAGCCGCTTCAATAACCAGCTGACAATTTTTTATCTGATCGTAATCCATTGTATAGACAATGTTATCACGAACAGCTGCTGCTTTTTCAGGTTTCATCTTCTTTTTATCTACGGCTTTATCCGTATATCCGGCAATACGCTGTTCTGCCAGCTGGAGCGGTTTTTCAACAACATCCACCAGGTAAAGTTTGCTTGTTGGCATCGCGCTTTTTAAATAATAACCGATATCCGGACCGATGGTGCCGGCACCGATGACAGCGATTTCATCCGGCAGAGGTCTAGTGGGTTCTATCAGCAAAGGGTTTAATGTCTTGCGGTAGAGAGTTTTTGCAGTGTCCATGGCTTTCATTCCTTTCCCCTATATCGTTGGTAATGATTAAATTTTTGGCTTTCGAAAAGTATGAACGATCTGTTTATGAATTCAGACTTGATCATGTATTTTAAATAAGTTTAAGCCCGGAACGAGCGGGAAAACCCAAAAAAATTGGAAATCGAGCTGCGGATAATTTCCTTGACAGGTTTTTGTATACCGTATACAAAACGGTGTCAAGCCGCTAAATGCGCACATTTCTGAAATGGTTGCAATTTCTTTCCATCCGGCTTAACCCTAGAACGTTTTAGGTACGATTTAAGCTAAAATTATTTATGAATCTTGAATTCAACGAAATTAGGCGAATTCACCTCTACCATTCCTTTGTAAGTCCGTTAAAAATAGTATTAGATTTAGCGCTACACAACATCTGGGAGGGCGCATCATGAAAGTTTTGATCAGTGACAATCTCGGAGAAGCAGGCATTAAAATGTTTGAAGAAGAACCGGGGATTGATGTTGATGTCAAAACCGGTCTCGAGCCCGCAGAACTTAAAAAAATCATTGGCGGCTATGATGCACTGGTCATCCGCAGTGCCACCAAAGTTACGACAGATCTTCTTGAGGCCGCTAAAAACCTGAAGGTGGTGGGCCGGGCTGGGATCGGTCTGGACAACGTCGATATTCCGGCGGCGACCAAACATGGTGTTGTGGTCATGAACACGCCCACCGGTAATGTGATTACAACCGCTGAACATACGATCGCAATGATGATGGCATTGACACGCAACATCCCTTGGGGGACTTCGACGTTAAAAGACGGAAAATGGGAAAAGAAAAAACTGCAGGGTCGGGAGATTTACAATAAGGTACTTGGGATTATCGGGTTTGGCAAAATCGGATCCATTGTTGCCGACCGTGCCCGCGGTTTAAAAATGCGGGTGATCGTTCATGATCCGTACATTTCCGATGAACAGATTGAAAAGGCCGGTTTTGAGGCTGTCTCTTTAGAAGATTTATACCGCCGGTCAGACTATGTTACGGTGCATGTACCCAAACTCAAGGACACCACTGGACTGATTGATAAAAAAGCTTTCGATCAGATGAAAAACGGCGTCATGATCATCAACTGCGCTCGCGGGGGCATTGTCGATGAAGCTGATTTGAACGAAGCTTTGAACTCCGGCAAGGTCGCCGGGGCGGCCCTGGACGTTTTTGAGACAGAGCCTCCCGGGATATGTCCGCTGTTTGAAATTGATCGCGTGATTTGCACACCGCATCTGGGTGCTTCGACGCTGGAAGCGCA
>JASFTL010000519.1:0-3319 GCA_050053555.1 Desulfobacterales bacterium | reverse complement strand
CGCGCTTATTCGATAAGTTTGCGGGCGTCAAGGCGAATGAAGGTCGCTCCGCGATCTTTGGCTCGCTTGACCATGTCTTCAGTACCCCCAAGGCCGTCTCCCACTTCACCGTTCCAGAGTGCAATCAGCGTAAGATTGTTTTTTGAGACATACAAAGCGTTGTGAAGCATCCAAAGATTGGAGCGCTGCCAAATGGTATAATCGCTCTTTGAACGCAGCCACTTTGGCAATTCGCCGGAGTCGGATAGGATTTCGGGTTGATGACGTTCGAAGAGTTGCTTGAATCGCTCCACCCAAATGGGACCGCCGTCGGCTACGGAAGCTTTGATGTAGTCATTTTTCGAGAGCACCAGATACATCTTGGTTGGAATATCCAGTTCTTCGCAAACTTCATGGAAAAGAATGTCACCACCAGACGCGCCGCCGGAGATACCGATAAGCCTCCCTTTGGTTTTCTCTTTTTCCTTAGATACGGCTTCTAAGATCATGGCCCGTGCCTGAGCCTCCCTATCGGCTGGAAAGCGAGGCGTTTCTCTGCCCTCAGCATCGATGCGATGACCTGTAAACAGGATGACCCGCGGTGCTGACGCCGGTTTTTCCTCCTTACGCTCTGCCTCTGGAATGTTGTCGAGTGCCGCCTGAGTATTGCCTGTCAGAATTCCAAGAGGCAGGTAAAGCCGAATCTGATCGCGCGCCGAATCACGCGCAAAGGCGGGGACGTTGGCCAGGGCTTTCTTGTAGGCACGCCCAACGCGATTTGACCTCCTGGAGGTAAGTAGGGTTAGGTCTGCGGCGCTGATCTCAGCCCAGATATCGGTTTGGTTTTGACGCGCCAGAGCGGTATGCGTCGATTCGATCGCCAGTTTGACCCCAGCTGCCAGGTCAGAGCGAAGCTCCTTCAGTTTTTTAAGTTTTAGAGCAGCCTCATCCTCAGCGTCGAAGCCGTCCTGCCAATCCTCAGGTTGAGCAGCCGCAAGCTCGGTAATGATGGTCACCATGGCAAGTGCATTTAAGCCCGAGTAGAAATGATTGCGATCTTCAATGAAACCCTTGCGATAAAACTCAAAGGATGCCTCTAAATGAGGCGATTTCAAGGCCGCCTTCTGAATAACGTCAAGCCCCTTCATTCCCTTCCAATCCCGCTTCCATAGCGCCTTGGAATTGCGGCCCTTTAACGCCTGGATTTCAGCCCGGTTCCAGCTCGAAACATCTTTGTTCTGAAGAGCGCGCTCAAGGGCTTGATCTGACATCACCAGATCGCCTAACCGTTGATAAATCGTTCCCAGATAGGTGTTGGCTTCCAAATCCATATCGTCATATTCTCGCACCGCCTCCCAGGTCGCCTTCGCCCCCTGCCAATCGTGGAGATTGCGCTGGGCCCGTCCAATCAATCGCAAGCCCTCCGTCTTCCAGGCAAATCCATCGACTTCGGCAGACAACAGCTGGAGATTACCGCAATTGTCAGCAATCTTGGCCCGCTGCACTTCCTCGCGAAAATCGAGAGGAACCACCAGAAATTTAGTCCGGTCGGCCGGCTTTAAGTCCGGCAAGAGCTGAAAAACCGGACTGTCCTGTTTTTGAGAATCCCGGGACAACCTTAACGCTTTTACCAGAGCGGGCAGGCTTGCGGCCGGATTTTCAGCATCATAGTGCAGATAACGGTCTGTTTTCAGGTCGAAGGGGACTTCGTCGCCTTTGGATTTGATCATAAATGTGCGCTTTTCTCGAAACGCATGGCGAATCCCAAGTTCATAGAATGCATTCGCATTGTGTATGGAGATGTCTGCAATAACGAGATCTGCCATTAACAGCTGCTCGAACATATCCGTGCGGATATTTCCCTGCTGAATGAACTCGACCGTTGTGCCGCCTGAAAACTTTAACTGACGGAGCGCCGGGCGAATCAGTTCACGTTCGACGCGATCGAAATCGATGCCGTTTTTGGTACCAAAAGGGCGGACGATAAAAACATGCATATCGCGCACCTCCTTACGAAATAAAATCGCCGAAATGCTCTAACTTTATCTCTTCTGCCACCTTTCTGCCAATACGGCGGAGATCGTCAAGGTATTCGATTGAGTCTAGTTTCAGAACGTTCTTGGGCTCAATGTCTTTAAGCCCCATTTTATCCAAACCCACACGGCTGAGGTCTGCATTATAGCGGGCATAGAGAAATTGGCGACCTATATCCCTGCTCAGCGCAATCTTTGTTCCGTCATTCCCACGCGGAATCATATCGCCGATCTCGCTATCCAGAACAGCGCCGTGTATACAGCGACCCACGTGGCGACAACTGGTATCCTGATCAACCATCGCACCAAACATGAGCGCATTGGGAATTCCGGCAACATTATCGATTAATCCGCGATCCGGATCACCAACATCATCATGCACGGTGGCCGCCGCACCCGTCCCGATCGATATTAACAGTAGTTTATCCTCCCCGGTCGCCCAATTCAAGCGGTATCCGGATTCAGTGGCCATGCGGTAGAGTAAGAAAGCTGGATTGTTGTATGGCGTCATGCCACCGTCGACAAAAACGAATGATTTACTTTCATCCGACGGATCCCAGTCAATCACTTCGGGCGGAAAAAATACGGGCGCCGCCGTGCTGGCTCTCACAATCTTCCACAGCGGAATGTTGAGATTACAGTCCAACCGTGACGTATCGTTGTATTTTGACTGCGGATTGCTGCTGATCGGCCAGGGAGAATCCGTGGTCCGGTTGCGGGTCACTGCTAACAAAAGACACTCTAAATCATCCGGGTTCAGGGTTGTCTCGGCCTTGAACGTCTTTTGGAGTTCTTTCTCCAGCGGCTCTGATTTGTACAAAGCTTCCCAACGTTTCAAAATAAACTGTTTATCAAACATTGCAGGACCGGTTTTTATGTAAAAATCAAGCAACTCTTCGGCGGACATGCCCCGTGCCAGCCCGGCGGCGATAATGGCTCCCGTGCTGGTCCCGCCCACATAATCAAAAAAATGACAAAGCCTAAAATCCAAACCTTCTCCGGTCGCTTCCGCAAGCATTTCCTCCATGCGTGCCAGTATTTCCAATGTCAAAATCCCCCGGATGCCACCCCCATCCAGTGCCAGGAGCTTGTGTTTTTGATTTTCCTTGCCTTCATAGCGTGAGGCGAGTTTTTTCCAAACGCTCATGGTGTTTCTCCTTGATTGGAAATTATTATCGCAGACAATAACGAGCGTGTCCAGCCGCCGTTATCTGCGATTGGGTTACAACCCCTTAAGCCCTACGGGAGCGTAAAATTCGCGCGTCCAACCGAATATGGTAGACCTCATCTTTTCTGCACAAGCCGGC
>JASFTL010000518.1:0-3334 GCA_050053555.1 Desulfobacterales bacterium | reverse complement strand
GCGTCGCATTCCACACAATAACTGACGCCTCGGCCCAAAAAATCCTTTTCTCCGGGAACGCCCAATTTATTGCGGGCTGTGCCAGTGGCCACAATAAGAGATTTGCAGATCAGCTCGGTTCCACTTTCGGAAATAATTTTAAAATGCCGGCCGTCCGGCAATATGCTCAAAACATCTTCTTCCAGTAAATCGGCTCCAAAATTAGCAGCCTGCTGTCGGCCGACATTCAACATTTCCTCACCGGTGATATTGAAGATGCAGCAAAAATTTTCAACATGCGCATGAAACAGGCTGCTCTTGGTCTCCTTGCCCAATACCAGCACGGATACTTTCTTGCGGGCCGCGTGAATCGCCGCCTGCAGGCCGGCAGGCCCGGTACCCAGGATGATTACATCGTAGTCTTTTTTCTCAGGCATAGTTCAATCCCTCAATATAGTGTTCAGGTGTCAGCGCTTGCATTCCTGCCACCTGACACCCGAAACCTGGCACCTGTCATTTTTCCTTTGCGGAAAAATGATCTAGCGCTTGGGCGGCCAGCATCTTTTTCTTTATGCGTGGCGGATACAATTTCTCGACTTTGTTGGCCTTATCATCAAAGCGGTTGATATAAAGCCGGCGAATGGGGCTTCCGTATACACTAATCATAATTGTTGTGCCGTCAACCGGATTGCCGGTTTGATGTATGCCTTCGTTTAGCGGGCGGGTCAGTTCAATTTCTCCCGGCTGCAAATACACAGGGGCCGACTGCAGTAATTGGGCATACCCTTCGACGCTGCCATCATCTTCGCGTATATACCGGATAACCCCAAGCTCGCCAATAGCCGCGCCCGAAACACCCCAGGAAGAATGATCATGAATCGGGGTATAATCCCCGGGACCGTAAAGAAACATGCGAAGGGAAAAAAGCCGTTTGGGGTTTAGATACAGCAAAATTTCATCATCGATCATCTGGGCCTGGCGCAAATCCGGGTATGGGCGGCCGTCTTTTATATTTTTTAACAGTTGCTCAAATACCGCTTGATTCCGAAGAAAAACCGGCAACTCATTTTGAAATAATTCTATGCGGGCCGCGCCGCTGGAAATGCTTTCGACAGCGTGCGACCAGCGATGGCATATTTTCAGCAACTCCGCAGGCGGTTTCAGTGGTTTCGGCATAGTGCCAATCTCCAATGTCTTTCGTCAACGATACGCCCGTTTTGTGCGGGCTCCTGGTTACTCGCCTCTGGCCACTGGCCGCTGGCTTATGATCTCCGGCGGCAGCTTGACCTATGATTTCCAATTATCCCATCATCGGTGACCAGCAGCAAGAAGCAAGATGCCGGAAGCCAAAGCTAAACATTCTCCAGCCTGACATACTGGTCATAATAAGCGGCACCGGAGCCGAGGTCCGTCAGCTCAGCAGCGATCAGCTGGTTGACGCCACCGCCCTTGCTGATCCAGTCTCCCCGGCGGTAGATGACCACCTCGGGATGAAGATCCGGTAGCGTGCGCACCGTGACCGTCAACCGTCCCAGCGGTGAAACCAGTGCCGCCGGTCTTTCCAAGTTCAGATTTTCCAAACAGGGACTATTCGGCGCCACCCAAACCTCCGGCGGTTGTTTTTGATCTTCGGGCAGCATTTGGGAATGAATGGATTTGCGACGCACCAGGCTTAAAAGGCGCATGGGGTAATCCGCCGGCGGTTTCGCCTCTGCATGCAGTAAATAGGGAAATCGGTAGCGACCATCCTGATGGGCAAACCGTAAATCTGCGTATGCAATTTGGGGCCGATTGGAACGCACACAGCCGCAGTTCCGAAGCTGCTCAAGGGTGGTGGATAGATAAGGCGATTTCAAAGAGGCCCGCAAGCAATCTTCTGCCGACGGCAGTTTAACCGGCGGATCCAGGCGCTTGCCGATTTGTCTGAGGATCCAATAATCATTCCTGGCCTCACCGGGAGCAGGCAGCACGGGGCATACGTACTGAACATGTTCATGCAAATAAGATCCAATAATGTCCTCCTGCTCCATGATAAGGGTGCTGGGGAGCACCAGATCAGCCCGTTGAACCGTATCGTTCATAAAGGCATCAACCACAACTTTAAAATCAATCCCAGCGAATGCTTTTATCAGTTGCTGAGAATCCGGTGCCTGATTAACCACGTTGGAACCGTTAATCCAGATCATTTCGATCGGCGGGTTTTCAGCCGCAAAAATTTCCTGGCCGATCAGCGGAAATTGAAAAGAACGACGCGGCAGCTTTTCTGAATCCCGCATCCAGCTAAAATTCAGGTTGCGATAGGAATGAAGCTGAAAATAGCTGCCGCCGCCCGACCGGCCGATATTACCTGAAAGCAAGGCCAACGAATTGATAAACCTCACATTTTCGCCGCCAAACCGATAGCGCTGCAATCCGGCGCTAATCAATGTGGCCACCGGACTGTGTTCAGCATAGTACGCATAAGTATGCTGAAAATCGCTATTCGAAACGTCGCAGGCCTTCAATAGTGCTTCCAGTGGTTGATTTAAAATCAGCGAGAAAAATTTCTCCGGATTCCGTGAGTGACCGGTAGCCTCTGCAGAGATCAAATCGTTTTCGATCAGCAAGCGCAAGACAGCGGCTGCCAGGAATCGATCGGTGCCGGGTCGTATGCGAATGTGCTCATCGGAATAGCTGTAATGGCCATCGCCCCCCGGTGAAATCGTTAATACCCGGGTGCCGTTTTTACGTACCTTTTTAACGAGGGCCGCCGTATGAACCGAGCTGCGGGAGAGATCTTTACCCCAGTTGACAATTCGGGAGGCATGCATCAGGTCATTGATATCGTTATTTTCCCGTGAACCAAAATCATGCACACAGGCAATATAACCGGCCGCATCGCATAGAGACCCGCGCACCCTGCTGGTCCCCAATGAGGCAAAAAGAAGCCTGGTCGCTTCTTTTAAAACGCCTTTGGCGCCCTCGTTGTGAATGTGCAAAATGGCGGTGGGGCGGGAACGCAAGTTCTGAATCTTTGCAGCGCATAGATCAAGTGCTTCATCCCAGCTGATGGTTTTCCAACCATTTGTGGTTTTCAACTGCGGGTGGACAATGCGATGGGGGCTTTGGACCCTTTTGACATGATTTTTAATTTTGGCGCACGTAAACCCGGAGGTGAACGGATTCTCCGGATTGCCCTTTACCTTTACGCTACCATTTTGTTTTCGGCTGACCACCAGCGAGCAAGCATCCGGACAATCCATGGTGCAGGCCGTAAGTTCATCGTTTACGTTTTCTTTGCTTTCATGCATTATCCGTAAATTAAGCAGCACAAAAGAATAGTCAATAACACCGAATCAAGTGTTAATTGCGAATC
>JASFTL010000517.1:0-3338 GCA_050053555.1 Desulfobacterales bacterium | reverse complement strand
CCGATGCATGAGCTCGCCTCTTTTATATACCAGCTTGATGGTGTCTTCACCAGATACAACGCCGGCGGCATTCAGGGCACTGTACTCTCCCAGACTGTGGCCGGCACATAGTTCATAATCGATTCCCTCTTTTTGAAGGACCGCCAGACAGGCAAGGTTAACTGTTGTAACCGCCGGTTGCAGATTGACTGTTTGAGTTAATTCTTCCATTGGGCCTTTAAAGCAAAGTTTGGAGATATTCATTTTAGCGGTTTCTTCGGCCATATCAAAAATTTCGCGCACAAAATCATATTCCTGATAAAAATCTTCGCCCATCCCCACACTTTGGGAGCCCTGGCCTGGAAAAAGAAATGCAGCTTTGTTCATAACGAATTCTCCGAATTTATTATTCGTTGTCAGTGGTCAGTCGTCCGTTGTCCTTTGAAAACTTAAACTCAAACATGTTGACAAGCTGAATACGCTGAATAACCTACCTCCTCAATTTAAATGGATGCGACGGACAACAAACCACGAACAACGAACAGTTTTTACTTATCCAACTTAAACAATTTCCTGACCGTATCAATATAAAAGGATTTATCTTCACGCATGCCGTTTTGTTTCAAAAACAGGGTCGGATTATGCAGGATCTTGTTAATAAGCGAATCGGCCATTTTGTGGATGGCTTCGGCTTCCTGCTCTGAAATCTTAGTGGTTTGCAGCGTTTTTTTGAGTTCAGCTTCCGCAATGGATTCCATTTTATTTCTCAGAGCGATGATGGTTGGCACAACATCTAAGCTTTCATACCATTCACGGAAATGAATGACAGCCTCGTCAACGATGCGTTCTCCCTTAATTGCTTCCTTGCGGCGATCATCAATATTTTCGTCGATGATTCCTTTTAAATCATCGATGTCATAAACATATGAATTCGCGAGTCGATTGATGTCAGGATCAATATCCCGGGGTACAGCAATATCCATGAAAAACAACGGTCGATTGCGACGCTTGCGAATGATGCCTTTCACCTGATCCTGCTGAATCACATAATCAGGTGCACCTGTGGAGCTGATGATAA
Organism: Desulfobacterales bacterium; assembly: GCA_050053555.1. Classification (GTDB taxonomy): domain Bacteria; phylum Desulfobacterota; class Desulfobacteria; order Desulfobacterales; family JAHEIW01; genus JAHEIW01. The sequence goes on along the minus strand of JASFTL010000517.1, from coordinate 2,281 downwards.
TGTCCACTGTTTTTAAGCTCTCTGGAATTTCTTCGAATCGGATGGCGCTTCCGTTGAACTGCCGGGCGAGGTCAACGCCGTTTTCAAAGGTTCGGTTGGCCACCCATACATTTGCGACTTTATTGCGCAGGAGGTGTTCAACAGACAATTCGGCCATTTCTCCGGCACCGATGAGCAACACTTTTTTACCCTGCAGTTCTCCAAATATTTTACGGCAGAGCTCTACAGCGGCATAGCTGATTGAAACCGCCCGATCTCCGATACCGGTTTCAGTGCGAATACGCTTGGCAACAAAAAATGTGCGGTGCAGTAAGCGGTTTAATATGACACCGGAGGTCTTTTCTTCGGTGGCGGTTCGATAAGCCTCTTTTACCTGGCCCAGAATCTGAGGTTCGCCCACAACCATTGAATCCAGGCTCGAGGCCACGCGAAAGATATGACGCACGGCTTCATCGCCCTGGTGGACGTAGAGGGCATCTTCAAATTGTTCCAGCGGAATCTTGTTGAAATCGGCGATAAACCCTTTGGTTTCCTCAACTGCCTGTGAGGTATCATCGGTGACCAGTAAAACTTCCACCCGGTTACAGGTTGAAAAAAGCAACGCTTCTTTTATAAAAGGTTTTCGCAAAAGTGTGTGCAGGGCCGTTTTCGACTCATCCTCTGAAAAGGCGATACACTCCCTGACTTCAATCGGAGCGGTCTCATGATTTATGCCCAATAATACGATATCCAACATAATTAATTTTGCCGCTAACCTAACAGCTAAATAATTTAAACTGCATTATAATTACATTAGTACTTAGAAGCCGTTTGCAAACTCGAAACACGAATTTCGAAATCCGAAACAATTTTCAAAAAAATAAATTCAAATGTTCTAAACGGTTTTGAATTTCGAGCATTTGATATTCGAGTTTGTTTCGAGCTTCGATATTCGGATTTCGGATTTTAGTTAGATAAAGTTCAGTCACCTTAATTATTAGGGCGTTACCTTCTTATGCTGTTAGAACCTGGTAAAATCCTCGTGGTGACCCGTCATCAGGAGATTGACACCCAAAAAAGTAAATATCAGCACCCCGAATCCGATGATCGCCATCATGGCAGAGCGCCGCCCACGCCACCCAGCTGTCAGCCTTTCATGCAGCAGAACCGCATAAAACAGCCAGGTGATTCCGGACCAAACTTCTTTGGGATCCCAACTCCAGAATCGGCCCCAGAATGTTTTCGCATAAACAAAGCCGGTTATCAGTCCCAGCGTGAGCATGGTAAAACCCACCACGATGCAGACATATCCGATATTGTCCAGCATTTCCAAAGATGGCAGGCGTTTAAAAAAGAATCTATGTTTTTTGGTTTTGATTTCGTGTTCTTGGAGCAAGTAAAGTATACCCAGTCCACAGGCCAGGGCAAAAGCCGCCTCTCCGATAAAGATAACCGTGACGTGACTCACCAGCCAGAAGCTTTTGAAAATTTTGGTCGCCTGGGCGGGCTCATTGGGAAGCTGGGAAACAATGATCATCATTAGCGCCAGTATCGGCGCAGCAAAAATTCCCAAAATTTTTAAATTAAACTTAAATTGAATCGTCAGAAATACACCTGCAATAGCCCAGGCAGCAAAAGACAGCGTTTCATGCATATTGCTGACCGGTACATGTCCGGCTTTGATAAAGCCGTAAACGATGGTTAGGGTGTGAAACAAAAAACCGACCAGCAGCAGAAAGAATCCAGCGCGCTGGAAATAGTCTTTCTGGACAAATAGATAGGCAAAATAAGCGGCCATGCTAAGCAGGTATAATATCACACTGGTGAGAATGATCGATTGCATTCATACTCCATTTAAGGTTGGTCCGCCTCGGGCGGATTAAGCCGGCTGAGCCTGCTAAAATATGGCCATTTCTGATTTTTGTGACAAGACAACGGGCAAAACAGGCTCAACTCATTTCAGCTTATAGGAGATCTTCGATTTTATAACCGTCTCCTAAAATTTTATAAAGCATTGAATTTATTTCTGTTGTCTTGCCTGACTGCATTAACTCAATAAGATTGCTGTCGACCAGTTTATTAAAAAGGTCTTTATGCGTCTCGGACTCATGGGTCTTGCTCAGCAGTTTTTTGCGGATGGCCCCCATGAGCAGCAGCAACTCCGCATATTCTTTACCGAATTGGGTTTGCAGTTTTTGGCGCAATCGTTTTGCCAGAGCCGGGCTTTTGCCTGAAGTGGAAATGGTAATGACCAAATCACCCTGCCGGACAATGGACGGCAAGATAAAATTACAGGCCTCAG
>JASFTL010000516.1:0-3344 GCA_050053555.1 Desulfobacterales bacterium | reverse complement strand
ACGGTTCGATACATTTTTTTGAGGTCTTCGGTCATGGCATCACTCCTTTTTTCTTCATAAATGGGCCTTTTCCCGCTGCACTGTGTTCTCCGCGGACTCACATCCTCAACATACTACCAGTACGCCTCGTCGTGAGTCCTTGTGCGGTTTGACGAACCCTTTAATATCATGAAAATTGATGTGAGATCCCGCCATATGGCGGGGCGCAGCAGCAAAATTCCACATTCCTGAATTGCAAAAATGATTAATTTCAAGATAAAATTTGAACTCCATTCCCAAAAAAGTTTCAAGACCAATTCTAAAATTCATAGCAATTTTTGACATCATTGATTTCTTTTGAAACCAAAAAATCGGCAATGGTACGGTCGTAGACGGCCGTATGATCGAACGCTTTACGGGCGAGCTGAAATCGAAGATCCAGGTTTGTTGAACCCTGGTTTGCCTTGAGCACAGAGAGGATTTTTCCGTAATCAGCCGGATCAACCACAGATGCAACCCGGATGTAATTTTTAGCAGAGGCCCTAATCATGCAGGGGCCACCGATATCGATATTACCTCTGGCCTGCTCCGCGGTCACATCCGGCTTTGAAATCGTCTCTTTGAACGGATAAAGATTAACAACGACCATATCGATGGGAACACTACCGGTGCGATTTAAATCATCTTGATGGGCATCGTTGTACGTCTCGGTCAGAAGTCCAAGATAAATTTTAAAGTCCAGGGTCTTCACCAAGCCGCCCTGGGTTTCGGGCTGGCCCGTGAAATCTGAAACCTGCATCAAGCGGCTCTCGCCCGGACCTCCCAGAATTTCACTGATGCGTCCATAGGTTCCGCCGGTTGAAAAAATACGGATTTCCGGGTTAATCTCAACCAGATCCGGAATCAACTGCTCAAGTCCGCTTTTGTCGGAAACACTGACTAAAACAGTCTGCACCTTGACGAAGTCATCTACCCTTTCAACGACATTAATGCTCATAATGGTTACCTCTTTCCTTCATGTTCTGCTAAAAAGCGATTAAAAAAATCATTCATGAATGCATGACGCTCAAGGGCCCATTTGCGGCCTTCTGCGGTCAGCATTCGACCTTTGATTTTGTAAAGTTTGACCTTAAACTCTCTGTATCCGGTGTCATCGACCGAATAAGGCCTGGCGTTTTCAGCATCAAGGTCCGGGTTATGTAGCCGTGCACCTACCTCACCGGCAAAAAGAAAGGCCCGGGCCACCCCTACGGCGCCGATGGCATCTAGTTTGTCGGCATCAAACAACACCTATGCTTCGGTTGTGGCCGGTTTATGGCGATTGCGAAAGCGATGGGCGCGTATACAGTGAATGATATTTTGCTTTTGTTTTTTTGAAAGCGGAAGCCCTTCGACCAGCGGTCCTGCCATCAGGGCACCTTTTTCTGCATGGCAAACCTTACCGTTTGAAGCATCCTGAAAACTGCGCCCGATATCGTGCAGGTAAGCGGCGGGCCTTAATACATCCATGTCTGCGTTTTCAGCAGGGCCTATCATTTCACACAGCCGCAACACCCTGAGCGTGTGATCCCAGTCATGACTTCTTGAGGCTTTATCAAAGCACGTTTGGGCATAAGCTTTAACCTGAACAAGTGCCTGTTGCGGCGCAATACAGCCGACCGCCTGATCTTCTGAAGTCTTTGGAAGGTTTGTTCTAGTATTCGCTGTCTTTTTACGTGATTTCATCCTAGTTTTATTCTAGTAGAAGATTATCGGATCTAGGATAATGAAGCCGCCCGCAGTCCGCCTCCGGCGGGGAGAGTATTCAGCCGGAGGCGAATAAACATATTTGATCTCTATACCAAATTGGATTCTTCTTGCAATAGGCAAATTTGGTTTTCACAAACAAATTGTAATGTAAGCGATGATGATGTGCCGGATATCTCTGAATTGATAAAAGAGGATGAGATTCTCCCTTCTTTTTGTAAGTCATTTTACAAAACAAGGCTTTAAAACACAGAAATTGTATCAATTTATACAATAATAAAAAGATCCTCATCTGTTTATATGAAAAATTCAGGTATAAACTTTTACTTGGAATATGCCGATTATAAATTACCGGATCTTTATACTGCCGGCGGTTTTCGATCGCACCCCATGATATTGAAGGATTAAATAACGTTTTGCTTGAAAAAAATTACATTGCCATAAGAAATTCCCAGATTAATTATTATAAGGACGTGGGGCTGTATTATATTGAAGGCGGCACCTTTGTTTTATATAAGCCTCCGGGCAAATTGATTACCGAGCTCCGGCTTAATGAAGAACGGCATCCGACACAGCTCTATATTCATGAAAATGATCGGATAGCCGCGATAAAAGAGCTGCAAAAGGGATTTAATGAACAAATCGCCAAAAGCATCAAAACCGGAAATGTAGTCGAAGTCAAAACCACCCTTTGCAGCCTGGTTGAAGAAACCCTGTCAGAACCAAGAAGCGGCACCCTGAAAGCGCTTCCGGAGACCGTTGATGTGCTGGTTAGTGGATATTCCCAACAGCCTGAAATTTTTAAAACATTCGCCTCCATTTCATTTAAAGATTACACCACGGTTATCCATTCGGTGAACGTGATGGCATTGACTTTGGGTTTTTGCTTCTATTCGAAATTATCTTTGCATGAGACAAAAAGACTGGGTTTAAGCGCATTGATGCATGATGTCGGCAAAACTGAAATACCTGACCGCATTCTTAAGGCGCCCCGAAAATTAACCCGTAAGGAATTTAAAATAATGAAACGCCATCCCAAAATAGGAGAGTTCATCATTAAAAACAAAAGCGGAATAGACGGCGGGATTGCACGCGGAGCGCTCGAACACCACGAGAAACTGGACGGCAGCGGATACCCCAAAGGCATTCAACATATATCATTTGCCGGTCAGCTGCTGGGCATCATCGATTGTTACGAAGCCTTGACAAACGAAGAAAGACCTTACCGCAGGGCTAAAAGCCCTCTGGATACGCTAAAGCTGATTAAAACCGATGTGGAAGCCGGTAAATTTGATCGTAAGATATTTGAAAAGTTTTGTTATAGTCTCATCTGATCAGGTTTCAGGTGTCAGTGTTCAGTTGTCAAGTGTCCGTTAGCTGGCAAGGGTTATACCTGTTTTGTTGGTTTAATTGGTTTTATTCGTTTTATTTGTTAAAAAGAACCAATTGAACGAACCCAACCAATGAAACAAATCGATTTTACATGGTAAGACGAATTTTAGATATCCTTTTCATTGTATTTTTTGCGGCGGCCTGCCTGCAATGCCGATCCTTACCGTATTATAACCAGGCCATTAATGGCCAAATGGAAATTTTGCGAAACCGGGAGCCGAGTTCAG
>JASFTL010000515.1:0-3366 GCA_050053555.1 Desulfobacterales bacterium | reverse complement strand
CATAACGCCATCGAACACAGAGACCGACGATTCGTGCATAGGGCCCGTTTATAAATCGTTTTAACCATCGTGAGAAACGTTTTTCTTTTGGAAGCGCCTGGCTTTTCTGTGAAGACCTGCTCGCACTGCGCTCTAAATGAGATGGTAAAATAAACAGCGCTTCGATCAATGAACCCAGCAAAACCAGGATCACCACGATCGGAAGGTTTCGCAAGATCTTGCCTGTCCTGCCACCGGCCAGAAGCAACGGCCAGAAAGCAACCATGGTTGTCAACACTGCAAAAATAACCGGCCGACCGACCTCTAATGCACCCTCAACCGCTGCTTTGAAGGGACCGAAGCCTTGCTCCTGTTTGCGATAAATATTTTCGCCGATAATGATGGCATCGTCGACCACAATTCCTAACACCATAATAAACGCAAACACGGAAATCATGTTAATGGAGACATCAAATTGAGGTAAAAGCATTAAACCAAAAGCAAAGGAAATCGGAATCCCAAGTGTAACCCAGAAGGCGAGACGCAGGTTCATCACCAACCCGAGTAACAGAACCACCAAGCTCAAACCGATCGCCAGATTTCGTAACAACAGCTCTAATCTGCTTTTCAATATTCGGGACCGATCAGAATAAAATGTGATATCAACCCCTTCAGGAAGGCTGGGTCGAATATTTTCGATGTAGCCTTTGACCGTTTTGGCGACTGTTAAAGCATTTTGATCGGCAACACGATACACATGGATCATGGCAGCGGCTTTGCCTTGAAAGTTGGCACTGATATCAACATCTTCAAAGCCATCTTTTAACGTGGCGATCTGTCCCAAGGTGACTTTGCTGCCATCGGAGCGGGTAATAATCGCTACATCGCTGTAATCCTCGGCATAATAACGCCGACCTTTTGTGCGGATGAGTATTTCGCCGCCGGCTGTCTTGATGCGTCCGGCCGGAAGATCCAGACTTGCTTTGCGCACGGCCTCGGCCACCTGGCCCAGCGTAAGTTCAAAACGGCGCAAAGTCGCTTCGGAAATTTCAATAGACACTTCATTTTTGCGGATCCCATGCAATTCTGCCAGGGTGATGCCGGGCAGATTGGTAATATCGTCTTTAATTCGTTCGGCCAGATGCTTGATGGTTTTTTCCTGGGCATCCCCGTAAACCGCAACGTTGATGACGCGGCTGCGCCGGGTCACTTCGCTAACTTCGGGTTTTTCAGCCTCGTCCGGCAAGGTCGTAATGCGCTCGACTTCAGCCTTGACCTCTTCTAAAAGCTTTTTTAAATCCCAGCCTTTTATGACTTCAATCGTTACGCTACCCCAGCCTTCACGTGCCGTGGAATCAATGCGCTTGATACCGGCCAAGCCGGCCACATTTTCTTCGATTCTGCGCAGGATAGCTTCTTCAACTTCAGAAGGAGACGCGCCCGGATATTCCGTTCGAATGGAGATGATATCCAGATCGGTTTCCGGAAAAACTTCCACTTTCATGGTCAGGCCGGTAATCGTGCCGGCCAGCAGAAGGAAGAGCATTAAAAGATTGGCGGCAACATGATTTCCGGTAAACCAGGCGATCATACCTTTCATGATGCATTTCCTTCCTGCGTCTGCCGGATACGGACTTTCATACCGTCGGTCACCGCTTTAAGAGATGAAACCACCACCATTTCACCGTCATTGAGCCCTCCTTCGAGCAGGACCGCATTGGACGTCAGGCGGGCGACGGTTACCGTACGAAATTTCAGCTGACCGTTTTTATCAACCACCCAGACCACATTGTTGTCGCGTAGGGCGGACCGGGGAATCATCGCGGCATTTTCCATTGTTCGGCCTTCAATATCCACTGTGACAAAAAGTCCGGCAGCCAGAGGGGGCTTTGTTTCATAAGGTTTATCCACGCGGATGACAACATTGATCATGCGCGTGCGTTCATCGAGCTTACCTTCGGCACGAACCACTCTGCCCGGCCAGAAGGCTTCCCGGCCGGCAATGCGCGTGCTAACGCTTACTACGGATCCCGGTCCATCACCCGGGGTGAAACCGGGAACGTGAAACCAGTAAAGATCGTCGTCTTCGAAGGGCACCACTATTTCGGCCTGATTGGTTGAGAAAAGTGTGGCCAGCGTCTGGCCGGTGGAGACATATTGACCGATATCGACATTTTCTTCGCTGACCCGACCGTCAAAAGGCGCTTTGAGTTCAGTTCGTTCCAGATTCAACCGGGCTTTCTGAAGTTCAGCCCGATCAGCTGCCAGTTTGGCTCTGGCCGCTGCCAGCTGAGGCTCTTTGGCGACCAGGGCAGGTATCTGGTTGTCTTTTGCATCCGCTTTATAAAGCAGCTGCCATTCCTCACGAGAGGCCGCCGCTTCTTCCTCGGCAACCTTTAAATTACTTTCAGAGTCTTTGACACGTGCCTGCGCCAGCGTAACAGCCAATTGATAATCTAACGGATCGATGCGCAGCAACAGCTCGCCCTTTTTAAACTCACCGCCGTCCACCAAAGCCCGGGATGCGAATATAACCTTGCCGTTTACCTGCGGAACCAATTGGATTTCACGCAGGGGTCTGACCGTACCTTCGCCTTTAATCGTCACGACCTGAGAACGCGTTTTAACCGTGGTCACTCGAACCATGGGCTTTGGGGCGGGCGGCTTAGTGCGCTCCAGTTTCGGTTTGGTGGCTGTCAAAACCACAAATACCAGGGCGCCGATTCCAATGAACACCATGGTAACAATAAAATGAATGATTCGCGGGTTGTGCTTACTCATCGGTGGTATCTTTCGTTTTAAATTTAAAAAATGGACTGTCGCTTTTGACCACAATGGTATCAGGCACCGCCCAGCTGCCGCCGAGTGCACGATGAAGATTGACGCGGTTGGTTAAAATATTCAAGTCCACCAGGGCCAGATTATCTTCAGCTGTAAAACGCGTCTGCTGGGCGTCAAGCACATCCAGATATTCAATCAGCCCTTTGATATAGCGGTTTTGGGCCACGCGCTGGGTGGCACGGGCTTCCTCTAAAAATTTGACCTCCCGTTGCCGCCGTTCAAGCTGCTTTTTACGGGTCAGCAAGGCGCCTTCAACTTCGGCAAATGCGTTTAGAACCGTGTTCGCATAATCCGATACCGCCTGCTGGTACTGGGCTTCAACCCCGCGCTGACGGGCTTTTAGGCGACCCGCATCCATAAGCGGTTGTCCGACTCCGCGTGAAAAGTTCCAGATAACGCTGCTGCTTTCGAAAAGACTACCAAAAACGTCGGCGTTCCAGCCATAGCTGCCGGTCAATGTAATGGCCGGAAAACGGGCTGCTTTAGCCGCGCCGATTCTATGGGTCAAAGCCTCCAATCGGGCTTCGGCTGCCCGGACATCCGGTC
>JASFTL010000514.1:0-3367 GCA_050053555.1 Desulfobacterales bacterium | reverse complement strand
GCTTTCAGCTTTGAGCTTTGAGCCTCATTAGACTAATAACTTCCGGCTATCCACCGCATCCTGCTGGTAATCATAGGCCTGGTAATATCTGTAATAGGACCGATAGCCGTATCTTTTGGACGTGTTTACTTTATTGACGATACAGCCGAGAATAACGCCGTTGACGTTGTTGATTCCCTTTTTGAAGTGACGCAGGGCCTCGCGGCTGGTTTCTCCGATACTGCTGACCAGCACGATGCCGCCCACTTGCTGAGACAACACCAGGATATCGGCAAAGCCGTGGTGCGGCGGGCCGTCCAGGATAATTCGGTCGTATTTATCGGCAAGCTGCTCCAGCAATCTTTTAAACCGTTTGGAAGCCAGCAGTTCAACCGGGTTGGGCGGAATGGGCCCGGAAGGGAAAATTCTTAAATTCTCGGTGTCACTGGCGCACAGATGCACGGTATCGGTAACGCCCGCCAAAAAGCTAGACAACCCGTGACCGTTTCCGCCGTTTTGGATGCTGAAAACCTTATGGATGCGGGGCTTGCGCAAATCCGAATCGATTAAGACGACCTTTTCGCCGGCCACCGCAAAACTCATGGCCAGATTCGTCGCCAGAGTGGTTTTGCCTTCGGCCGGGGTTGTGCTGGTGATCAAGAAACTTTTCGAATTCGTATCGGCGCCGGAAAGCTGAATGGATACCTTGGAGGTTCGTATGGCTTCCGACAGTGGCGCGCGGGGATCTGAGACAAAGATTTTTTCAAGAGTCTGATGATTGGATTTGGTGAAAGGCACCACGCCTAAAATCGGAATCTGAAAGCGCTCTGTAATCTGATCCGGATTGGTGATCGTGTCGGCAAAATACTCGACCAGAAAGGCACAGCCGAGGCCGCCCAGAAACCCGACCACCAATGCCAGCAGCAGATTCAGCTTGACGTTGGGTTTAAACGGAAAAATCGGCAACGCCGCCCGATCGATAATATTGATGTTGCTGGAAGATACGCCGACCATGGATTCGATCTCCTTGGCGCGCTGCAGCAGGCTCTGGTAGATGGCCTTGTTGGTGCCAACTTCTCTGGACATGATCGTATATTGCGTGGCGCGTTCATTTAGATCCATGGCCAGCTGTTTTTGTCGGTCAACCCGGGTCTGCATGGCCGCAACTTTCTGCTCTGCAGTCTGGTACTCGTTTTTAATGGATTGAAATATTTTATCTTCTTCGTTTTTAATGCGATTGGCGATGGTGAGCATTCGCGCCTTGAGGTTTTTCACCTTGGGATATTGGCCGTGAAAGGTGGTCTTCAGATCTTCATACTCGGATCGCAGCAGGGCATATTGATCTTTTAAGTTGGCCACCACCGGGCTTCCCAGAACCTGGGGCAGATGGGAAGGCCCATCTTTGACAGCCTGCCGGTAAACGGCTTTCTTGGCAATAAAATCGGATTCGGCCACTGCCAGGGATGAATTCAGCTCCTCGAGCTGGCGGTAAATGCTGTTCAGTCTGGCATCCAGGGAAACAATTCCGGCCTGTTTGGCAAAACGGTTGAGTTGCTCCTCGGCCTTTTCCAGATTGATTTTGGCGCGGTCGATCTGCTTCATCAGAAAATCGCGGGCTATCTGAGAGGCTTCGAGCTTCTGGTCCATCTTCCAGGCAATAAATTCCTGCGCCAGGGTGTTGACAAACTTTTGGGACAGCTTGCGGCTCGGAGAGGTAAAAGATACGGTAATCAGCATGGACTTCCGGCTGGGTTTGGCCTCCAGGTTTTCGCTGATATATTTAAACAGCGCCTGGCGCCGCAGCGTTTCTTGAGTCAGCAGGGGATGGTCGGCCATTTCCCGGTCCTGCGGCAAAAAGGATTTGATCAATTCTTTGATGCGGTCACTGATGCCCGGATTGTTTTCACTAAAAAGAATGGCCACCACGACCGGGTTGGTCATCAGGTTCAATTTTTCGATGACCCTTCCGATCAATGCCTGGCTGTGCAGCAATGCCACCTGGGTTTCGTAAAACTCGCGCGCTTTGACTTCGGCGGCCATGACCTCTTCAAATTGCGTGACCTGGGGTGTTTCCTGGGTGACCTCGATGGTAGTGGCGGCCTTGTAAGTCTTGGTGGACGCCAGGGTAAAAATCAGCGTGGTAATAAAGCTTAAGGCCAGGATACAGATAATCAGCCACTTGCGGCGGATGATCACGTCCAGATAATCCCGCAGGTGGATTTCTTCCCCGTCCTCCCAACCGGGAATCGCCCCGCGAAGTTCGGTCGAAGGCAAATGTTGATGGTAAGCTGCCGGCACCCTGCCATTTGCACCGTTTTCATAATTGAAACGAATTTCGTCAGACATTGTTTTTACCTCATTTCCTGTTTAGCTGTTAAGCTAATACAGCTCAAGGCTCAAAGCTCAAAGCTCAAAGCCCGAAAAAATGATTAAGAAATTAAATTAATAAAGATGGAATAATAAGAAAGATTAATCTGCGCCTGCCCCGTTAAATTTCTCGCCAGAGAACAGCGAAGTGAATTTAACTGGGGTTACCTGTGTCCTAACCTAATCTGCGGATCGCCTTGAGCATTGAGCTTTGAGCCTTCAGCTCTATCTGCCTTGAGCCTCTCCAGCTTAAAATCATCCAGCCACAATGTCCCCGCGATTTTAGAGTCAAACCGCCGGCTCTTCAATCTGCGCAGGCGCACGACCACGGCATTGCATTCCTCCGGCGGCGTAAATTCGAGCGTTTGTGTGTGCCACAAATTGGTGCCGGTGATCATCGGCCCTTTGTTGTGGAGTCCTTTTTGATCATATCCGTAAACTTCCACAAACGGCCCCTGATCGGTGGTAATCCATTTGCTTTTCCATCGATAGGAGAGCCGGTAGGGCTGTAAAGGCTTCACCGGAACGATCTGGTACAGATGGTGAAACGCAATGTTCTCCTCACCCGCAAACCAGATCCGCAGGGCATGGGACGCTTCAGTCGACGCGGAATTAATTCGCCTGATCTCCCAATTCTCCTGCTTGTCTTCCCAGAAGCGCCAATCAAAGCCGCGCCGCGTGATTTCCTTTTCGAATCCGGCGTTGGTTATGCCTTCGATTCCGTTGAATTTGTGCCAGATGTCCCGGGCTGCCAGGACTTTCTTTTTTCCCACCAGAAAGTGGGTGTATTGCAAAATCACATCCGCATCGGGCCGGCTTTCTTTGAGCATGCGCTGCCAGACCGTGGCGGTATCATCCACCCTTCCCCAGCGCATCAGCCATTTCAGATATAACACGAAATTTCCGGATCGAAGCACATCCACCACAGCAGCGGTGTCACCTTTGTGGTGAAGATCGAGCAGATGCAGGGTGTCCTGGGTCAGCTTGCGATGGCCCAGCAAATGGTTTGCATTTTTCAGAA
>JASFTL010000513.1:0-3376 GCA_050053555.1 Desulfobacterales bacterium | reverse complement strand
GCCGGAAACTGCAGGAAAGGAGAATACCATGGCAGAAGAAAAAAAGATGACTGCGGCAGAAGCCAATCAATACATGGAAGATCATATGCTCTTTACCCCCAGAATGTTCAAGGTGATTAACGAGCTGCATCCCATTGCAGGTAAGACTTTCGCCGATTTTTATGAATCGATCTGGGCGGATGGAAACCTTTCGAGAAAAATTAAGGAATTGATTTTTATGGCCGGCGGTGTTGCCTACATGTCACCTCGGTGCATCATTCATGTTGTTCCGGCAGTGAAGGCCGGCGCCACCATTGGGGAGGTTTTTGAGGCCGCCGCAGTGGGTATGATGTTGGCCGGCTTCGTGCCGGGTGGCAACGGCATCCCCTATGCGTTTGAGTATGCCGCCAAGTGTGTTGAAATTGCCCAGAAAATGGAATCGGGTGAAGACTGGGAATACCTGAAACCGCCAAAGTTTGACCGGGGAGTTTTCTAAAACTGGTTCGTTGCAACGTCTGATGAAACATGTATTGGATCATTGTTTTGAAACAACTTAATCAGACCACAAACACCAATGGGTGCGGGCCTTGGTGCCTGCACCCAAGCACACTTTTATCAAGCCGTTTTACAATGTGATTTTTTAAAAGAAAGGCAACAGATGACAACCACCAAGGATCATAAGTCAGAGGAGTCAACGCATAAGGATCCGGAAAAACAGTTTGTTGTATTATGTGCTTCGGGGTTTGAAAAAATCGCCAATGCGCGCTCGGCACTGATGTTTGCTTCGCTGGCCGCCGCAGCCGATCTTAAAACCGTACTTTTTTGTGTCCAGAATGCGGTTGATATCATGGTTAAAGGTGCTATCGAAAAAAATGAAAAGCCTGTGCCCGGGGTACCAACGCTTTCCCAGAGACTTCAAGAAGCTTTAGAGATGGGAGTTGAGATCCAGTGTTGCACTCAGACAATGGCCAACAAAAAAATAACCGAAGACGACTTGCTGCCCCAAATAAAGGCGGCGGGAGCGATGAACCTAATCGATCTGGCCAGCAACGCACATGGAACGCTTAGTTTTTAAACGCGCTAACGACAACTTCGGGTTATTCGCATAAGGCAACGCTTAAACGTTCCATAAATTTAATGTTTGTCAGGAACAGATTTCGAGGGATTAAACAATGGCAAGAAAAAATTCCCTTGCGCCGAATAACATGAGCGTTAGGATTTACACCTCAAAGTTGTTAAAACGACAGTGGCTTTCGAAGAAGGCCTTTGAGGTCGAACTGACCAGACCCCCTTTATTTGAATTCTCACCCGGTCAATGCATATGTTTTATTTACGAAGCAATACAAAGGTACTATTCATTGATCTGCACGCCTGGGGATTCAACGCTTAGAATTTGTGTGCACAGCGTGGAAAATGGGATTTTCTCTCCCCTGCTGGCGGCTGCAAAAATGGGCACACGTTTTGACTTCACCGGCCCCCATGGCTATTTCACATTTCGACCTTCGAGACGAACGCCCGTCTTTATTGCCACCGGGACCGGAATTGCCCCCTTTTTATCAATGGGAAGTTCTGGCGTAGCCGGGTTTATCATACTTCATGAAGTCGAAACCCCTGAGGAACTCTACTACGCGTCTTCTTTTCGTACTTTCGCAAAACGATATGTCCCTTGCATTTCGGAAATTTCACCTGGGTCCAAGGAACCGCCGGGTATCTATTCAGGAAATGCCGTCAAGTACCTTTCGGAGCAGTTACCGCCGGATCACTATGACTTCTATCTGTGTGGCCAGGAAAAAATGATCCGAGAGGTTACCCTGCTAGTAGATGAGCAGTTTCCGGGCTCCTTAATCTTCAGGGAAGTTTATTATTAATCGGACCCAGATTTTAGATGAGTGGAGGATCGCTATGTTTGTATTTGGAACGGAACAAAAAGTTTGTGAAGTAGGAGGAGTGAAGTTTGGCGGGCAGCCCGGGGAATACCCGACGGTGGTCTGCTCATCCATTTTCCAGAAGGGTGACAAGGTCTTTAAGGGTAAGCGCAAGGAAGGCTTTGATGAGAAACGCGCTGAAACACTGCTCAAGACCCAGGAAAAACTCTCTCAAGAGACAGGTCTTCCGGGGATGGCGGACATTGTAGCCAACACCGGCCAGGAATTCAAAGTTTTCATTGATTTCCTGACATCGGTGACCGAAATGCCCTTTTGCATTGATGCCTGGGTGTTAAAACCCAAACTGGAAGGCGCAGCCCACTGCGCTGATAAAGGACTGCTGGATCGCATGTTTTATAACAGCCTGACGGTCTGGGAAAAAGACATCGAAACAGAGATCCGGGAGATTTCACAAATGGGCGTAAAGCATGTTTTGCTGGTTGCCTTTGACCAGGAGGATCAGATGCCCAGCGGCCGCATAGCCGGTGCCCAGAGGCTCCTAGATGTTATTGAAAAAGTGGGGGCCGAGTTTGAAAGTATTTTTATCGACACGTCGGTCATGAACGGTCCTGCGACGGCATTGTGTGGCATCGCAAATCGCATGCTAAAAGAGCAGTGGGGATTGCCGGCTGCCAGTGCGCCGAGTAACGGGTCTTATATGTGGACGCAGGCCAGAGAACTCTGGGGCTTTAAAGGATGGTCTGCGGCAGATGCAGCCCTGGAAGCGCTTTCCTCCTTTTTTTACCACGATATGGTCTTCTCCGGACCGATGGCCGGTGCAACACGGATCTTTCCTGCCATCGCCATGGCTGATGCATTTTTGGCCACATCGGTCTTTGCTGAGACAAAAAAATTGCCCAAAGAACCGAATCATCCCCTTTACAAATTGTTTCCCGATTTTGTAGATCAGCTTAAAATGTTACAATAGGTTGAGTGAATTTGATGTCGAAACCCATGGATCAGAAAGGAGCATTATATGTCTAGCTTAACCTCCAAAGAGAGAGTCATGCGGCTTTTTCATCGTGAACCCATCGATACCATGCCATGTTTCAGTGGCATGGGCATGGTCGCCATTCAGGCCATAAATGAGATGGGTATTCGATTTGCAGAGGTTCATACGTCGGCCGAGAACCTAGCGCGTTCAGCCATGCTTACAGCCGAGATGTTCGGCTTTGATGCTGTGGTCATTCCTTATGATATGTGCACCGTACCCGAGGCTTTGGGTCGTGGTGTCAGTCTTTACGACAGCTCGGAAGACATTTTATATCCAACTGTTCCGACGAAATGGGACAGTCTCGATGAGGTGGAAATTCCTGAGGATTTTCTCAACAAAGGGCGCATGCCGCTGGTTGATGAGGCATTTAAAATTTTGAAGTCCCAAATAGACGGCAATCTTGCCATCGGAGGCTGGGTGTTAGGTCCTTTTACCATGGCGGGTCAAGTTATTGAACTAGACCTTTTACTTAAGGGGG
>JASFTL010000512.1:0-3377 GCA_050053555.1 Desulfobacterales bacterium | reverse complement strand
GTTTTTGTGGCGGCATTGGGCGATAAGAGTCGGTTACTTTCATTTGAGTGGATCTGTGCTTTCGGTAAACGGGGAATAAAGGCAGAAATGGATTTTGGTCGCAAAGGCTTAAAAAGCCAGATGAAGCAGGCCGATAGACATAAAGCCCGCTATGCGCTGATCGTGGGTGACGACGAGCTTGCCAAAGGAGAGGCGATCCTGCGAAATATGCAAACCAAGGAACAGATTTCAGTTCCCATCGACGGTCTTGTTGAAACCGTTAAGGAAAAAATAAACAAAGAATAGTTTTATAAGTTTAATTGGTTCAATTGGTTTCATTGGTTTAATTTGTTGGTCAATGATCCCGAACCCAATTATCCAGTCAACCAATCAACTAATTTTACGAATAGTAAGGAGAACATATTGCCAGATCAACTAGGTAACATGCGCAGAACACATCATTGCTGGGAGCTTGGTGCGGCTGACGTTGACAAGGAAGTGGTGTTGATGGGCTGGGTTCACCGGCGAAGGGATCACGGCGGAGTGATTTTCGTGGATCTTCGGGATCGGGAAGGCATCACCCAGGTCGTATTTAATCCACTGGTAGACAAAAAAATCCATACCAAAGCGCATGCCATCCGCAATGAATATGTGTTGGCTGTGCGGGGCAAAGTCGAGAATCGGCCGGCGGACATGATCAATCCCAAGCTGAAGACCGGCGAGATCGAAGTGAGTGTAACTGAACTAAAAATTTTAAACACGGCCAAAACACCCCCTTTTCTCATTGAAGATGAGATTGATGCTTCCGAGACGGTCCGGCTAAAATACCGGCATCTGGACTTGCGTCGATCAGAAATGCAAAAAAACCTCATATTGCGGCATCAGGTTACCGCCGCCGTACGGAAGTATCTCAATCGACAGGGTTTTCTTGATCTTGAAACACCGTTTTTAACCCGCAGCACACCCGAAGGTGCCAGAGACTATCTTGTCCCCAGCCGAGTCAATCCCGGCCAATTTTATGCCCTGCCGCAATCGCCGCAAATATTCAAACAGCTTTTTATGATTTCCGGATTTGACCGCTATTATCAGATTGTTCGCTGTTTTCGGGATGAGGACCTGCGTGCGGATCGTCAGCCCGAGTTTACACAGATTGATATCGAGATGTCCTTTGTAGGTGAAAAAGACATCATGAAAATCACCGAAGGCATGATGGCTCAACTCTATAAGGATGTTCTCGGACGCAAACTTAAGCGGCCATTTTTACAGTTGACTTACGAAGAAGCCGTTGGCCGTTTTGGCCTGGACAAACCCGATACCCGCTTCGGCTTTGAGCTTAAGGATATTTCCGATATTGTGGCCGGTTCAAATTTCAAGGTATTTGCCGATGCTGTAAAAAAAGGCGGAATTGTCAAAGCCTTAAATGCCAAAGGCTGCATTGATTTTTCACGCAAAGAAATTGATGATTTGATTGATTTTGTTGCCGTATACCGGGCAAAAGGAATGGCCTGGATAAAAGTGAAAGAAAATGATTGGCAATCCCCGATCACAAAGTTCTTCACCGGGGAGGAAAAAGAAGCCCTGACCAAGCGCATCGAAATGAAACCCGGTGACCTGGTATTTTTTGTCGCTGATCAGTCCAAGGTTGTGAATGAATCCCTGGGTCATCTTAGAAATCACCTGGGGAAAATCCTTGGACGTATCGATGAAAATGAACATCAATTTCTGTGGGTAACCCGCTTTCCGATGTTTGAATATGATGAAACCGAAAAGCGGCTCCAGGCGCTCCATCATCCGTTTACATCTCCTCTAGAAGAAGATTACGATCGACTCAAGGATGCACCCCTTTCAGCCAAAAGCAGGGCCTACGATCTTGTGCTAAACGGCTTTGAAATCGGTGGGGGCAGCATCCGGATTCATCAGCGCCACCTTCAGGAAAGGGTATTTGAAGCCCTGAATATGGATCGGAAGACCTATGAGGGCAAGTTCGGATTCTTGCTTGAGGCGCTGGATTCCGGTGCACCCCCCCATGGTGGTATTGCCATCGGATATGACCGTCTGGTGATGCTGATGTGCGGCCAATCATCCATCCGGGATGTGATCGCTTTTCCCAAGACCCAGAAAGCCGCCTGTCTGCTCACCCAGGCGCCGTCGAAAACCAATAAAACTCAGCTCGATGAGCTTTATCTCAAGTTAAAACCATTGCCCAAATAATGGATGATCCGTATAAAAAGCAATGAAATTTTGCTTGACTTTTGCTGGGATAACAATTATTTAAACCAATTCATCAATCCCCAGTAGCTCAGTAGGCAGAGCAGGTGGCTGTTAACCACCGGGTCCGCGGTTCGAGTCCGTGCTGGGGAGCCAAGCACCTACGGCTGTAAGAACTCCATCAGTTCTTACAGCCTTTTTGTTTTCAAGCACCGCTAAAATTACCTCCGGCTTTGCCACAATCTCAATCCTTGGCAAGTTGATGACGATCTTTTCGATAAACAGCTGAAAGTACCTCTTTTTCAAAGGCCTGTCTTCTTCACAGATAAACATCTCTTTCATTGATTTCTGAAATTTCTGAATGGATTCATCTTTGAAAAAATGCAGGGGGATATGGCTGAGACGGATTTCCCGAACTCTCCTTTGTATCTTCCTCGGCTTCAAACAATTGAGGAAATATATCAACCCCTATACGAGCCGCCATGTATTTCCCTGGGCCTTTCGTTAAGTTTATACATTCTGCGTTTATCCCTTTAATTGATTTGCCCTTTTTGTTTTTGGTACAGCCCTTGGCCTTCTACCCACAATGAGTACATAGGCATCCACGATCGCGTCTGGGAGTTGCGGTGCTGGCGGCGGTTCAAGGTCCAGATGCTGCGCCTCATTTGCCAACTGTTTAACCTTTTGATGATGCCTGCAGCCAGATCCACATGGTGGAAAATATCAGCGAGAGACAGCAAGTTTGATATGTTAGCAGTTGTTGATGGTATAAGTGCCTCAAACTCCTCGTGCAGCTCGACAAACAGCCGCAGCAGCTTTTCCCTGCGCCTCGAACGCCGCTGATGCTGAAAACGCTTAGAGGCCTTTTGAACTTTGATTTTTGTCGCCAAATTTTGTCTACCCGTTAAGCTTGTATTTTGTAGTTACATTATAACATATAAATCATATTATTATCAAGTATATCAATATGTTATGTAATTTCAGGAGGGATTAATGGATTTGTGGAAAGTAGGTCGGTTTGGTTAATATTTAGAAAGGCAGTTGATGAAAAATGGGGAGGCCGCAAATTTTCTATGAAAAACCAAAATTATGAGTAGAGCGATTGCAAATCCACAATTGCAATACTTTTAAGGTTTCATTTGGATTTCTAAAAATTTAACATGCCTACCAAATTATGGAAGTAGGCACGC
>JASFTL010000511.1:0-3380 GCA_050053555.1 Desulfobacterales bacterium | reverse complement strand
GCCAGCGACACATCGTTGTGATAGCCGGATTTCAAGGCTGCGATCCGGATGGCAACATTACGACCCTCGGGCGAGGGGGATCGGATACCTCTGCCGTCGCAATCGCTGCCGCACTCAAAGCGGACGTCTGTGAAATTTACACCGATGTCGACGGCGTCTATACTGCCGATCCGAATATCTGCCCCCAAGCCAGAAAGCTGGATGCCGTTTCATATGATGAAATGTTAAATATGGCCAGTTTGGGGGCGAAAGTTTTACAAATCCGTTCGGTGGGATTTGCCAAAAAATACAACATCCCCGTACACGTAAGATCATCATTCAGTGAAGAGGAGGGAACCATGGTGGTGGATGAAAATTCCGGAATGGAAAGGCTGCTCGTATCCGGCGTCACCCATGACAAAGATCAAGCCCGCATAACTTTAAAAAAAGTTCCCGATAAACCGGGAATCGCATCTAAGATTTTTACCCCGATCGCAGATAGCGGAATTGTGGTGGACATGATCATTCAAAATACTCGCGCTGCCGGACAAACGGATTTAACGTTTACCGTTCCTAAAGCCAGTTTTAAAGAGGCGCTGGAAATGGAAAAAAAGATCGCCAAAGAAATTGCGGCCGAGGATGTATTTGGTGACGAAAAAATTGCTAAGGTTTCCGTCATCGGCGTCGGAATGAAGGATCACTCAGGGGTGGCATCCACGATGTTTACTGCCCTTGCTAAAGAAAACATTAATATCATGATGATCAGTACTTCTGAAATTAGAATCTCATGCATTGTTGAGGAAAAATACACCGAACTGGCCGTACGCGTTCTGCATTCGGCCTTTGAACTTGACAAAGACCAGTAGGAATTGCGGATTGCAGACCCGTGCCGCGGAATGTTTACCTAATGAAAAAGTTTAACACGGATCAAATGATCTTCGCGCTCCTGGTGGGTGCAGTCATACTCGGCATTGCTTTTTATCGCTATTTTTTTATGTTCTGATTATCTGAGAGGTCGGGGAGTTTTTCTATCCTCTATTGTCGATAGACACGCATGGGACTTCGACCCCTCGATTATCTTGCCTTTATGTTTTTGATTGCAACTTCGAATGGCCTTTATGGTGAGTATCGATAAGCTGAAAATAAAGCCCCATTTCTCTTGCAGAGAGACGGGGTTTTGTTTCGCCATTTTAAGGAAAACAAGCTTATGTTTTATAAAAAAATAGACTGGACAATTATCATGCACCGCACAATCGCTGGCCCCTTTGCGTTCATATTGCTATTGATCTGCCTCGTCGCAGGACCTGTTTATGGCCAAAGGAAAGGTAACACTAAAATGCGGTCTTTTAACCAGGCAAAAAAAATCCTACTAAAGCAAGTTTACCGTGGCCACCAGAAAACCTTTTTTTGCGGATCCCAATATACACAGGGCCACTATGTGATTCATAATAGCGGATACGTACCTAAAAGAAAATCGAGAAGGGCACGTCGCCTTGAATGGGAGCATGTTGTTCCCCTGGATTCTTTTGGCTACAAATTCTCTGAATGGCGCGATGGACATCCAGAGTGCCTCGACGCCCGAGGCAGACCGTTTAAAGGGCGAAATTGTGCTGAAAAAGTCAATGCAAAATTTAGATATATGCAGAGTGATCTTTATAATTTAGTTCCCGCTATCGGCGAAATCAGAGGGTTAAAGTCAAACTACGCTTACGGCATGATTCCTGAAGAATCGCGAGCGTTTGGTGATTGTGATATTGAGATCGCCTTTAATAAAGTTGAACCCCCATCCGAGGTCAGAGGGGATATTGCGCGGATATATTTCTACATGGACTGGGCCTATCCCGGCCATGATATCCTCAACAAAGAAAATAAAAAACTATTCAAGACATGGGACAAGCATGATCCGGTCGATGATTGGGAATGCGAAAGAGCAAAAAGAATCGAAGAGATCCAGAAAAATGAAAATCCATTTGTCAAAAAAGCATGTGTTACGGAAGGATGGTGGTAAAGATTTTGAAAATTAATTGAGTGGGGGGGGCGTGGCCAGCGCCCGACAATAATTTGTTGCAGCCGGCTGCGGCCGAATTCAGCCCCACAGCTGACATCTCTACAGGGCATCTTCAATTTCGGCCGCAATCCGCGCCGCGGCCTGCACGGGATCTTCAGAATCCCGGATGGGTCTTCCAATCACCAGATAATCTGCACCGGCGGATACGGCTTGAGCCGGAGTGGTAATACGTTGCTGATCTTCTTTGTTGGTAGCCGCCCAAGCCGGGCGAATCCCAGGTGTAACCGCAAGAAAGTCTTTGCCGAATTTTTTCTTAATCTGGGCCGCCTCGAGGCCTGAGCAAATCACCCCGGCACATCCGGCCGCATGGGCAATTTGGGCCCGTTGCATGACCGTATGCAACATGTTATCATAAAATTTTTGGCGATAACCAGCGGCTTTCAAATCCGCTGCGCCCACGCTGGTCAACACCGTAACACCCAAAACGCCGACCGTTTCTCCCCCACCCTCGACAGCGGCCGCCAACATCCGTTGACTCTCACCCACATGAGTCGTCGCAAATGCAACGCCAAGATCCGCGATTCGTGCCATTGCCCGGCCGACCGTCGCTGGAATATCATGCAGCTTTAAATCCAAAAAGACCCGGGCAGCACTTTGTTTATGGATGAACTCAATGATATCAGGCCCCGAGCGAATAAACAGTTCCAGTCCCACTTTAAACAAACCCACTTTTGTTGCCAACAACTCGATATAATTTTTGGCCTTGTCAATTGTGGGAACATCCAAAGGAAAGATAATATAATCCTTGCCCTGCTTCATTCCTAGTACCTCTGGTAGCAAATTGAAGCTTAAGAAGCATGTGCCGGAGGTAACGATTTGTTTCGGGTGACATGTGACGTGTCGCGCGTCCAGCAAATACCACTATTTGACTCGTAAGCCACAGCATGAAACTCGCAACATGCAGATTACCGCACACCATTCGTTATTAAAGCGCTGATGCTCATTTAGAACGCTGCTATACTTAAGCACCGCCGTAATGCTGCTTCATCCAGGTTTGGTAATATTCGCCGCTTTTCACCCGCTCGACCCAGGCTTGGTTGTCCAGATACCATTTTATGGTTTTCTTTATGCCGGTATCAAATGACTCATCCGGCAACCAGCCCAATTCTTCGGTCAGCTTGCTGAAATCGATTGCATACCGCAAATCATGACCAGGCCTATCTTCAACAAAGCTGATCAACTCCCGGCGAGGCGGTTTATCAGGCTGCGGCACCATCTCATCGAGCAGATCACAAATATGGTTAACCAGATCGATGTTGGCCATTTCGCATTGGCCACCGATGTTGTATGTTTCGCCCCGGGTTCCTTCCCTCATAATCTTCCAGACCGCCTT
>JASFTL010000510.1:0-3382 GCA_050053555.1 Desulfobacterales bacterium | reverse complement strand
CCGGGCGCTTTGTTCACAAAGACTGCCATTGCGCAGGTCAAAATCCGTTGGAAGCCGGTGAACAAAGCGCCCGGGTACCACGACAAATTCCGAATAACCTCCGTTGCGGCCAATCACGCCCAGTTCAGTGCGGCTCTGACACGCAATCCAATTGTCCCGTTTGCACTCGGAACAGGCGCCGCAGCTTTGGATGCACTCGACGACTACAGCATCGCCTTCTTGCAGATGCCTGACATTCGACCCGAATGCGACGACATGTCCGCTAAATTCATGCCCCGGGATAATGGGATATTTAGCCATTCCTTCTTTGTAGTATCCCAGCGTGCCATCCAATATCTCCAGGTCCGTTGCACAAATGCCCTCATAGGCAACCCTTATCATGACATCGCCGGGTTTGACTTCAGGGACTTCAATCTCATCCAAGGAAGCACGCCCGGGACCGTGAATGACGACCGCTTTGCAGGTCCGGTCAAAATAAATATTTTCCCGGGCAGCCGGGTTTTCCATAACACTTCCGTCGAGCAACCCTCTCACCGTTCCAATTGTTTTGTTTATCCGAAAAAGCATGGCTTCACGGGCAAAATCTAAATATTTTCCCGTTTTGCGATGGCTTTGGTCAGCGGAAAATAAACCGTATCCTAAATCAAAGAGCGTGCGGATTGATTCTATCGGCGGTGTCAGCCAAGCGTGCTTCAGATTCTTGATGCCGATCCAGCGGGCGGCGAGCGCTTCGCGGTAATATCTCCGGCGCACCTGCCGCCAGCTTTCTTCATGAATGTGATATAAGGCTGCCGCCGGCTCATACACGACCTGATAATCACGTTCCATCCAATATTTGGCCCATTCAATATCTTCCAATCCCGGCAGGCTTTCATCGAAGGGATGCTGCTGCCATAAATCTTTGCGGACGGCGGAATTGGCATTGTTGGCAAAAAAATTAGGCGGTTGCAAGACTTCTCGTTTCGATCCGAAAGTTCGGCGCATATCCTGAATTTCACCAAACTTGGAAGTTTCTGCGCCAAGCTGGCCTCCGTACACCATGGCCGTCTGGCTGTCATGGAATGGCTCGATAAGCATCGCAAGCCACTCGCTTTCAACCGGAAGGGTGTGGGCGGAGGCAATAACCATATATCTTCCGGATGCATTGCGGATGCCGACATTCAGTGAATGCCCAAAAGTAAAATCGTGGCTTTGGATGCGCATCAACTTATCCGCTTTTTGGTCGGCGATTTCGCGCGTGCGATCCAGAGAGCCCGAATCGACCACGATTGTCTCGAAGTTTCGAAAAGACTGCAGTTTCAGCGCGTCCAGCAAAGCCGGTAGGAACTTTTCCTCATTGAATGTTCGAATTATCACAGATATTTCAGGCTGACTCATTTGAATCTAATGTTACCAAAAATTTTTAGAAAGGGTTAGCTTTCTGTCGCTTTCTGCAACCCTTTGAGCAGGTTACGGATGGTATTTTCATGAACCTTTTGCCATGCATGCGGGCTGCTGTTGGCATTGTGAGGTGCCAACAGACAATTGCCCAGCGTGCGCAAGGGGCTTTCCGCCGGCAGGGGTTCTTGCTCAAAGACGTCCAGCGCTGCACCGGCGATCTGTCTCTTTTGTAAGGCGTTTGTTAAAGCAGATTCGTCCACCACGGGTCCCCGTGATGCATTAATCAGATAGGCACTGGGTTTCATTATATCCAGTTGTTGTTTGCTAATCAGATGATAGGAGGTTGGGTTTAAGTCCGGATTTAGACTGATAAAATCAGCTTTAGCGAGCAGCTCGTTCAAGGATACCATTTCAATACGGGTTTCCGAAATGAAGTCTTCAGGCATTTCCACGATATCGTTGCCCAATACATGCATCCCGAAAGCGACAGCCCTGCGAACGACGGCTTTACCGCAGTCGCCGACCCCGACAACTCCCAAGGTATTTTCCCCCAGTGATACCAACGGCGGTTTTTCCCACTTGCCTTTCCGGATTTGCTGGTCCATCAACTGTAATTTACGGGCAAAACACAAAATATATCCTAAAACCGTATCGGCCACCGGTTCTGAAAAGGCATTGCGTGTTCGATAAACCGGAATTCCGCGCCGCTCTGCGTCAACAGCGTCGATGGAGTCAATTCCCGTACCCCACTTGGAAATAACCTTCAAACGGGGGGCGGCATCCAGCACGCGCTTTGTGATCTGATCATCACCGCAGATGATGCCGTCTATATCCTTGATGACACCAAGCAGCTCCGTTTCGCTCAAACGTTCTTTGACCTGGGCGGGAATCAGCTCTATGCCTGCTGCCGTTAGACGCTGCTGGTAATCTTCGATTACCGGAATAAAATAAGGTGCTGAAACCAATACACGCCACTTCACTTTTATGTCTAACCTCCATATACGCTAATTGAGTTAAAGCTCAATTAGCGGTTATTGGTTATTGAGATATTTGTTAGTTAACGGGTCTTTGATTAACAAATCTTCGACTAATTTTAGATCTTCGGGTGTATCGACAGCATGGGTTGAAAAAGGTGTTTCAACCATTTTTACCTTGCGGCCGTGTTCGATAAAACGCATCATATCAATGGACTCGGCTGCTTCCAACGGCGTCGGATCCAGCTGGATAAATTCCTTTAATGCTGCCGCCGTAAACGGAATAACGCAAACCTGCTTGAAGGCCGGTATCTGGTCAAAATTCTGAAGATGCTGCGTCGGAATGGGTTCGCGGGACATATAAAGAGCGAATCCGTCCCTATCCATAACCACTTTGATGGTATTTGGATCTTCGAACTCTTGCTGGCTTTTAATTCTCGCCGTTAGATTAACACAGGCGACCTCATCGCCGCCGCTGAGAAATGGTTTCAGCGATTCTTCGATCATCTGCGGAGAAGTCATGGGTTCGTCACCCTGAACCATGACAATTACATCACTATCCATATCGGCTGCGGCCTCAGCAACTCGATCACTTGCTCGTTCATGCGAAGGTGAGGTCATAATGGCCTTTCCGCCAAATGTTTCGACGGACTCGAAAATTTCTTCGTCGCAGGTGGCAACGAACACGTCATTTAGCGTCTGGCACATTTCCGCACGCCGGTAAACATGTTCTATCATTGGGTGACCCAAAATCCGAGCAAGCGGTTTTCCAGGAAAACGTGAAGATCCCATCCTGGCAGGTATGATGGCTACGATTTTCATAATGGCTATTTTTCGATCAAAACCGCTCTGGCCGGTGCGCCATCGCTGCCGACCAATTTTAGCGGGAGGCAGATGAGCTGATAAACTCCCGGATTAACATCCCGCAAGTCAAGGCCTTCTATGATGATGATACCGGCCTGCAACAAGACACGGTGTGTCAGCGGCTGAGCATCTTTGAAGGATTGAATGGATAAATAATCGATACC
>JASFTL010000509.1:0-3387 GCA_050053555.1 Desulfobacterales bacterium | reverse complement strand
TAGAATGGTCTGAAACGGTGGCCGCCACCCATATGGTTAAAACAGTGATACAGGAAAAACTCGGCCATGCCTGCGAAATCGTACCGATGACAGCGGATAAAATGTGGCAGGCAGTGGCCACCGGCAAGGTCGATGGCATGGTGGCGGCCTGGCTGCCCACGACACACGGCCATTTTTATGAGCAATACAAAGATCAGATCGTGGATTTGGGCCCGAATATGGTCGGGACTCAAATCGGACTGGTGGTGCCGGACATCACCGTGGGCCGGCAGACGGCCGAATCCGGGCAACGCAATGCGCCTTACATCAAGGCCGGTTCGATCGATGATCTTAAAAAATATGTGGATAAGTTCAATCGCAGAATCATCGGCATCGATCCGGAAGCCGGTATCATGAAAAAGACCCGTGAGGCCATGCGGGAATACGGCCTGTATAACTATGAGTTGATTAAAGGCAGTGAGGTCTCCATGGTCGCCGAGCTGTCCAATGCAATCCGAAAGCAGCGCTGGATCGTGGTGACCGGATGGGTACCCCACTGGAAGTTTGCCCGCTGGAAACTCAAGTTTCTGGATGATCCCAAAAACATTTACGGGGGCAAAGAAGAAATCCATACCATCGTTCGCAAGGGATTGAAGGATGATATGCCCGATGTTTATCAGTTCCTTGACAAGTATCGTTGGACGCCTGAAGATCTGGGGCAACTGATGATCTGGATCCAGGAAGATGAGGGTATGTATCCGGGTGAAAAGGCCCTGCGCTATATGCGCTATCACGGAGATCAGGTGCAATCATGGCTGGAGTGATAGGGTCGTAATGCGTTGCTCTTTTGCGGCACGACCTCTCTGATGAATCAGAAGGGCTTTTTCCGGCCCGGCGCGAGTTGAGCCCTGGGGTTGAATTTGTTAGACTGCGCCGCGACGTTACCGGACGGCGCACTCCCTTGTTTGCCCAATGACAACGATCAAATCTGAAATCTTAACGTCCGTATCCCTTTTGTCGGTTTTCATTTCAAGTGCGGACGATAAGCCTTGATGCCTTTGGTAGTATAAAAACCATGGTCAAAAAGAAAGTGCGTCTCCGATTTTTCGCAGCTTTGGCAACGAGGAAGGGTCTCCTTTTGGGTATCGGCGTCTGTTGTGTGCTGATGCTGGCAGCCGGCCATCAGGCCGCTGCGCAACACCGGCCGAAGCTGTTCTCGTCACCGGATGAAAAGCGCCGGGCAGTTGGGGAAACCGTTTCCATGGCTCGGGCAACCTGGGATACCGGCTGGTTCCAGACAGAAATCTTCAAAAAGCTGTTGGAAGAACTGGGATATGCAGTCAAAGAGCCGAAAACCATGGACAATCTGGCGTTCTATCTGTCAGCTGCCAGGGGGGAGATAGATTTGTGGGCAAACGGCTGGTTTCCCAGTCACAATCTCTTCCTTGAAGATGATCGCGTGCGTGACAAGGTGGAAGCGGTTGGGTTTGAAGTCAAAGCCGGCGCACTTCAGGGATATCTGGTTGATAAAAAAACAGCCGATGCACTGGAAATCAAAAATCTGGGCGATTTAAAGGATCCCCAAATTGCCACCGTCTTCGATCGAAACGGCAATGGCAAAGCTGATCTCATCGGTTGTAATGCCGGCTGGGGGTGCGAGCGGGTTGTTGAACACCACCTGGATGCTTACGATTTACGCGCAACTGTTGAACACATCCAGGGAGATTACGCTCCCATGATGGATGAAACCATTGTCCGCCACAAACAAGGCGCACCCATTCTGTTTTATACCTGGACACCCAACTGGACGGTAGGCACGCTGGTCCCGGGCAAAGATGTGGTCTGGATCCAGGTGCCTTTTGCCAGCTTGCCCAGAGAAATGGAGTATCTTAAAACCCAAACAACGATCAAGGGCGTTCCCGGGTGCATAAACGACCCCTGTGCCATGGGTTTCCCACCCAACGACATCAGGGTCGTGGCCAACAAACAATTTCTGGAGAATCATTCGGATGTCAGGCGCTTGTTGGAATTGGTGAAAATTCCGCTCAAGGATATTTCCGAGCAAAACGCCAAAATGCTTGACGGTGAGGACGACGACGAAGACATCCGCCGTCACGCGCGGGAATGGATCATAAGCAACCGGGAAAAGATCGAGCGGTGGCTCGAAGCGGCCAGGGCCTTCCAACCGATTAAACCGCCAAAGGTTTCGTCGCAGTATGAAAGGGGTCAACCGCCAAAGGCCAAGGTGCTGCGAGTGGTCACTAAGCGTTTTGAGCCGTTTGTGATTTATGAGGATAAAGAATATACTGGTTTCAGCATCGAATTGTGGGAAAAAATTGCCGAAAGTCTTGGCCGGAGATATGAGCTTTACGGAGTCAACACGATCGCTAAGCTGCTGGATGAGGTGGAGCGCGGCGCAGCCGATGTCGCCATTGCCGGAATCAGCATCACGATGCAGCGTGAGCAGATCCTTGATTTTTCCCATGCTTTCTTTGAGACAGGGCTTCAGATTATGGTACGGGAGGGCTCCGGATCCGTCCTCGGAGAAGTGATTTCCAAAGTTTTTTCGGTTATTTTTTCACGCGAGCTTTTATATGGTGTCATGATTTTCTTTATCGTACTTCTCATTGCCGCTCATGTTATCTGGGTTTTGGAACGGCGCCACAATCCCCAGTTCCCCAAGCGCTATCCCCAAGGTCTCTGGCATTCGATTTGGTGGGCCGTTGTAACCGTGACGACCGTCGGCTATGGTGACAAGACGCCGAAGGGGACCATCGGGCGGCTGTTTGGCCTTGTTTGGATATTGGCCGGTTATTTCGTTTTCGCTTATTTTACCGCCAGCGTAACGACCACTGTAACGGTTCAGGAGTTGCTCGGGACCATCGACAGTCCCCGAGACCTTTTCGGCAAGCAGGTGGCAACTGTTGAAAAAAGCACTGCGGCCGACTATCTCGCCGGACAGGGGATACCGGCTGTTAAAGTCGAGGATGTGGACAGAGCTTACCCGCTCCTAGAATCCGGACAGGTGGATGCCATCGTTTACGATGCGCCGGTCCTGCAACATCACGCGTCCAGAAAAGGAAAAGGAAAGGTCAAAGTTGTCGGTTTGCTTTTCCAGGAACAAAATTACGGAATTGCGCTTCAAGTCAACAGTGATTACAGGGATGAGATAAACATTGCGCTCTTAAAGCTCATCGAAGAGGGCGTCTATCAAGAGTTAAGGGATAAATGGTTTGGTTCCTAAAATAAGCCCAAAATATGCTGTCAAAAATTGGGCCCATGCGCTGTGAAAATTGGGGTGTTTAAAAAATGCTCAGGGGCGAAACCTATGAGGAATTGTGCCGTAACTTCAAATGGCAGATCCCTCAATATTACAACATCGGTGTCGATGTCTGCGATAAGTGGGCC
>JASFTL010000508.1:0-3429 GCA_050053555.1 Desulfobacterales bacterium | reverse complement strand
CTGTGTCAATGTCCTCACCAAAGATGCCATGTCCCCCGCCGGCGCTTTTCCCCACAACTCCTGCCTGGTTCAGGTCGAGCGCGACAGTTGACAAATCATAATTAGAAACCATTTATACCGCTTGCCATAATAATGTTCCGAAAAAAGGATGGCGGCATAAGTGTTGTCACAAAAAAAGGAATCAGAAATATTCTGATTCCTCTTTTCTAACGCCTTGTCGGGCAATGCCTTGCTTACGAAACGGCCGGACTGTGAGCATCCGCCACAACGAATATGATTAAAGGTTAAAGAAGTTTCCCTCTTTATCTCTGCATTTTAGACGCTGTCGGCGTTACTTTTACCGAGGTAATACCGGTATTAACGTCCATCATCACCCTGTTTTGCCATTGATGCTTATCGCTCCAGATCACAAAATACTGTCCGTTTTGATAACTCACATTAAGATCGATCGTTTCCTGTGCATCCAACTCACCACCGGCGAGGTTAAACGGATACGGCCAATCATACGTGTGATCCACCCAGTAAAGCAGATAAAACATTTTACGATTGCTGGTATTATCAAACCGGATTGAAAAGGTGGCAAAAGCAACGGAGGGCAGCAGAATGATGGCTGTAATAATCAGTAATTTTTTCATATCAGGCCTCTCTGAAACCGTATTGGGACATCGTCAAGTAAAACCGGAGCGATCAACTCACCTCAAATAAACCCTTCTTTTTGTCCCTAATATGATTATCGTCATAATTGCCTAAAAACTTTAGTAATCGAGCTGCCGTTAAAGCCGATTAAATCGACGCGAGCCAATTTGAGGAATTAGATCTGGATGCTCATGTGAATAAAGGAGGAGAGGGAGCTGCTATTTTAACTCGCCTAGTGCTCAAAAAAATGACCACGGAATTCATTTTTGCGATTCCTGTTTTCGGCTTATGGCGGTTAAAAATTGATGGTGTAGGTAAATGCAATACCGCCGGATGTGGTCGGCGCAAAATTCAGGCTGTGGGTCTCATCTTTGAACCAATCAGCAGCCCAGTCCTGTGTTTTAAGGAAGCGGTAGCCCTGAATACCGGCAATGGCCACCATGGATGCCGCAAAGATGTTGGCGGTTCTCTCATCGGAATAATGCTCAATACCCTGAATGTCGCCCTGATAACGATCTCCGCTTTGAGAATTTGTTTTATGAATGAACCAGTAATCCAGGGCGTAAAATATGGGATTTATTATGTTCCAGTGCATGAGGCCGCGCACATAGTCGTCGTTTTTATCAATACTGTCGACCTGAAGAATGATTTCCGCCCCGATCGCCTGGGCCGCTAGGCCGGCAGAGTTGACTATCCACCCGTCGGTATCGCTGTCAGCCTTTTCCGTAAAGGCAAGGGGCTGATTATAGTTGCCCGGCTCCCAGTCCATATCTGTGCCGGTGATTTCCCCGGCCAGTAAATGGGCGCCTTCGTGAATCATAAATCCCGAAATAATACCGGCTGAATACTTCAGTACGGAGACCATGCGATCGCTAAAATCTTTGTATTCTTCACTACACACTGGATTGGCATTCAGCGTAAAAACAAAGAAAATCAGAACGCCGAACCGGTTTCGCCGGCTTCGTATCATTCGTTTTAAAACTTGATGCGGTTTCATTTTACCTAATTTCCAATTCTAGATGGTTTATTAAATTTTTCGGATCCTTGCGTTGAAAAAACCTGAAATGAGCGGGCAGCGGACAGGATTGATCCGGGGGTTCTTTCTGTGTATTCGGTTGATACCGCAGAGAACTTTAGAGATATATGTCCCTAAAATGGATAAATAGAAAAAAGGCAGGTCGGCATGGGTTTCAAGGCAGATAGAATCTAGTTTGGTTTTGGAGGCGAAAAGGGCGGGAGTATCAGAAAGAAGATATAAATATATCAAGACCGGTCGGTACATTTATGTACCGAATACAATTAATGACGCTGGTAAAACAATTTCTTATTTTTTTAATTGCCGGATATAGAAACGAAGCTGGCTGACCGTATGCGCCAGAATGGCAGGATCATGGCTGGAGGCATGCAAGGCGGCCGCACCGTTTAAAGAAACAATAATATAATTGGCGATCGCCTTAAAATTTAAGTTTTCCTTCAGCATTCCCTGTTGATCGGCCTGCTCCAGCCATGTGCACAGCAGGCCGGCCAGCTGCATAAAGCCCCTCTGGATATGCGTGCTCATGGTCACCGATTGGCCGGAGAGCTCCACCAGCTGGCTGTGAAAAAAGCAGCCGCCCTCAAATATATCTTTTCCGAGCTTATGGTTGATATCGTTTTCAATCAATGTTTGAATCCGTTTTAGGGGAGTGGAACTGGATGGAATACCCTCAAAGACCACTTGCCGCCAGATGCTCAGGGCCTCATCATAAACCGCATACCAGATCTCTTCTTTACTGGAAAAATGCCCGTACAGCCCCCCCTTGGTTAAACCGGTGGCCTCGAGGATGTCGCTGATTGACGTGTTATAATAACCCTTAACGCAGAAAAGCTTCAGGGATTTTTCGATAATGTTTTGGCGCGTTCGGGTACCCTTGTCTACCATAAAACGACCTCTATTTTATAATATACCAACCGGTCGTTATTGCATCATATGTATATATCTCCTGTCAATACTTTTTTCCAGTTAATGTGAAATATTTAGGTATTGAAATGCGTGGCGTTGATGTTGCGATCGGATTGCGTTTACGATCTCCAATCGCTTCATACTGTTTCTGAAGTCCAAACTGAACGTTCACAAAAACAACTTGACAAAAAAGCAATTAGTGATATTCACTTACTCAATTAACCTATTGATAAAAAACAATATCAATGTAAGAAATTGAACAATTAGTTAGTATAACTAACCTTTGCATAAGGTTCAATTGAACGATTTGCGGATACAGACAAAGGAGTACCTGATGTCACCCAACACCGTACGTGTTCAAAAAAAAGAGCATATCGCAACTCTAGTGCTAAACCGACCGGAGGTCATGAACGCCCTGAACGATGAAATGATCATGGAATTGGCAGCGGCCATCGATCAAGTCGCGGCAGATGAAGACATCAAGGTGCTCATCATCAAGGGCAGTGGCCAACATTTTTCTTCCGGTGCAGACATGAATCTGCTCGATCAGGACATTCCGTCCGCCCAATGGCTGAAGGGCATGCGCGTTTTTGGCAGTGTGATCAGAAGGCTGCGTGAAATCCCCCAGCCGGTTATCACTTTATTAAGAGGCGTTGCGGCCGGCGGCGGGGCGAATTTGGCTTTGGCCGCAGACTTTGTGGTGGCTGCGGATGACGCCCGGTTCATTGAAATTTTTGTTCATATCGGGCTCATCCTCGATGGCGGCGGAACCTATTTTCTACCGCGTCTGGTGGGTTTAACCCGAGCCCGGGAGCTAGCCCTGTTGGGCAATGAAATTGTTGGGAAAACGG
>JASFTL010000507.1:0-3437 GCA_050053555.1 Desulfobacterales bacterium | reverse complement strand
GGGGCCAGAGCCTGGTTCCCATGATGAATTTCAAGCTTGCCCGTCCCGAAATTCTGATTGACATTAATGCGATCAAGGAGCTCGAATACATTAAGAATGAAGACAATGAACTTGTGATCGGGGGCTTGACCCGTGAAAGAGATGTCGAGCGATCACCGCTGGTCATGGAAAAATGGCCTCTTCTCTCCAAAGCCATATCACTTATCGGACACCGTGCTATCAGAAACCGGGGAACGATTGGCGGCAGTCTGGTGCATGCCGACCCCTCAGCTGAAATTCCGACTGCGCTTTGTGCCCTCAATGGAAAAGTAAAGGCTGTGGGGCCATCCGGAGAAAAGATTTTGGAGCCCCAAGAATTCTTTCTGACCTATCTGACCACCTCTCTCGACCCTTCGGATCTCCTGGTAGAAGTCAGGATCCCCGATCTACCGCAGAAAACGGGATGGTCTTTCACGGAATTGAGCCGACGCTCTGGAGACTTTGCCATCGTGGCGGTGGGTATTTTGCTATTTACAGAAACGGCAGACGTGTGCCGGGAAGCACGGATCGCAATGGGCGGTGTGGCCTCGACTCCTGTTCGCGCCGAAGAAGCTGAAGCTCTCCTGGCCGGTCAAAAAATTACCAAAAAATTGATCGAGCAGGCGGCTCAACTCGCCGCTGAGGCAACCGATACCGAATCCGATTATCACGCTTCGGCTGAATATCGTATGAATATGGCACGGGTTTTCGTCAAAAGAGGATTGCAAGAGGCATGCAACATGATCAATGGAGGTCAGTAGAATGACTGTCAGTCGTCGCATAATGGTAAAGGTAAATGGGGTGGCTTACGAGCGCCGGGTGGAACCCCGGCGGCTTTTAGTAGATTTTTTAAGAGACGATTTAGAACTGATCGGAACCCACGTTGGATGCGAACACGGCATCTGTGGTTCCTGTACGGTTTTATTTAACGGCCGAGCGGTGCGTTCCTGTTTGATGTTTGCAGTCCAGGCCGACGGTGCCGACATTATGACCGTCGAGGGACTAGCCGATGATGCGCAATTGCACCCGCTTCAGAAGGCATTTCGAGAAAAACACGGTCTGCAATGCGGCTTCTGCACCCCTGGAATGCTGATGACCGCCTATGAATTTCTCAATGATAATCCGGACCCTAATGAAATCGAAGTCAGAAAAAATATGTCCGGCGTGCTGTGCCGCTGCACAGGATACAAGCAGGTGGTCGACTCGGTGATGGAAGCGGCTCAGCAGATGAGGAACAAATGATCTTTCAGCAAATTATCAATGGTTTGATGCTGGGTGCCACCTATTCGCTGGTCGCGATTGGTTATACTCTCATATTCGGTGTGCTCGGAATTCTGCATTTCGCGCACGGTGAAGTCTTAATGGCCGGTGCCTTTATGGGACTATACATCATCATCTGGAGCGGACTTCCACTATATATTGCCCTGCCCCTGGCAATGATAGCCACTGGTGTGCTGGGCGTTTTAATCGATTTGCTGGCAATCCGGCCACTGAGAAAAGATTTTCATCTGGCACCGCTTTTGAGTACCATCGGAGTTACCATTATTCTTCAAAACCTAGCGGTAAAACTCTTTGGTGGCTTCGGAACCCGTTTTCCCGACGCCATCGGAACCACTAATTACCAGGTCGGATCGTTTTTCATCAGCTCAGTTAACGTCCTTATACTTGGAATTTCGCTTTTTTTGATGGTCGGCCTGTATTTTTTTATCGCCAAGACAAAGATCGGAAAAGGTATGCGTGCTGTCTCCGAAAGCCACATGGTCGCCGGGTACCTGGGTGTTAACGTGGATTGGATCGTTCTGATTACCTTCGGCATCGCCTCGGCGCTTGCCGGCGCGGCCGGCGTGATGATCGGGTTATCCTTCCATGCCATTTCTCCTTTCATCGGACTTACATTTGCCCTGAAAGGATTGGTCGTCATGCTTTTAGGAGGACTGGGAAATGTGGCCGGCGCAATGATTGGTGGTCTGATCCTGGGATTGGCAGAGGTGCTTAGTATCGTTATCCTGCCCACCGAAATTAATTTGCAGGACATTTTTTCCTTTGGCATCATGATCCTCATTCTGATCTTCAAGCCCACCGGGCTTTTCGGAACACGGATTCGACAGGGTTAAAAGGGATATTTATTTGGATTATCTGTTATCAGTTGTCACGATTGCGGGCATTCACATCATTATGGCCCTCAGCTTCTTTCTGCCCTTTATGACCGGCCAGATTTCCTTGGGGCAGGCCGGCTTTATGTCCATCGGTGCTTACGCGTCGGCGGTCTGTACGGTTAAATTCGGGATACCCTATGTACCGGCGGTGCTGGTCGGCGGGATGTGTGCGGCAATTATCGGCTTTATCTTGGGCATTCCGGCCCTGCGCATCAAAGGGATTTATCTGCTGTTGTTGACCTTGGGATTTGGTGAGATTGTGCGCGTGATCTTTATCAATATCGATTATATCGGCGCAGCTGCCGGCTTTCCGGGCATCCCCTATCAGGAACACACATTGCTGTATGCATATGGGGTGGTACTGATACTAATTATATTTTTGAGCCGATTGCGCAAATCTCGGATGGGTCGGGCGTTTCAGGCAGTCGGCAGTGATGAAGATACAGCTGAAGTTATCGGGGTTAACATCACTGCTGTCAAACTGACCGCATTCTCCAGCGGCGCATTTATCGCCGGTATCGGCGGCGGCATCTTCGCTCACTACCAGGAGTACATCGAGCCTTTCATGTTCGACGTGATGCATGCCGTTGAACTGATTGTGTTCACGATTTTCGGCGGAATCCAGGTATTCTGGGGCCCGATCTTTGGCGCCTTCGTTCTAACCCTGGTTCCGGAATTTTTGCGATTCATCCAGGAATGGCGCATGGAGCTGTACGGTGCGCTGCTCATTTTAATGATGATTGTCAGACCCCAGGGAATTATCAGCCTGGATTCTGTGCAGACCATTGAAGATGCCGTTCGCCGGCTTTTGCGAATAAAAAACGCCGGGGTTCTCAACCGCGATCAAATGGAGAATAAATGATTCTTGAAATAAAAGATATTGTAAAATACTTCAATGGCTTTTGCGCGCTTATGGATGTTGGACTTGAAGTCAAGGAAAATACATTACATGCAATTATCGGCCCCAATGGCGCTGGCAAAACCACCCTCTTTAATCTGATCAGCGGGATGTACAATGTTACCGAAGGCCAAATCGCTTTTCGAAAAAAACCAATCATCGGATTAAAACCCCATCAGAGAGCCGAGCTTGGAATTTCCAGAACCTTTCAGATCGTAAGGCTTTTCGGCCATATGAACGTTTTGGAAAATGTAATGCTCGGAAGTCACTGCAAGACCGCAACCGGCCTTTTTAGAACCCTTTTCAGAATTTCACTGCGCGAATCGGATGAAGAGAAGACCACTCGCGAAAATGCCATGCGCTGG
>JASFTL010000506.1:0-3444 GCA_050053555.1 Desulfobacterales bacterium | reverse complement strand
CCATTAACTGAAAATGCCGCTGCTTGCGGCAAAATGGTTGTTATTTCGATTTCAGAACTTGTCGGCGAGGCGATCATCCGCAGCTATCGAGGCGATTCGGTAACATCTTTGTTCGTTTAAGGAGGATAATTCATTGGAACAGGTTGATTTAAAAGCACAAATTAGAAAAACAGCCGGCAACGGTCCGGCACGGGCGTTGCGGCGCGAAGGCAAAATACCAGCAGTGCTTTATGGGCCGAAAACCGATCCGGTCTTGCTCACTATTGATTTCAGGGAATTTGAACAAATTTTAAAAAATGCAAGCGTCGGCTCTGTACTGTTAAATTTAAAGATTCAAAACGGCAAATCCTCTACGCGGAGCGCTATGATCAAGGAATTACAAACCCACCCGGTAACCGGTAATTTTCTGCATATTGATTTCTATGAGATCGATATGCAAGAAAAGCAAACCGCCAAAGTTCCGGTGGTTGCCACAGGCAAATCGGTGGGTGTGGAACTCGGCGGGCTGCTGCAGTATGCCCGCAGAGAACTTGAAGTGCTATGCCTTCCGACCGCGATTCCGGAGGCCATTGAAGTGGATATTACCGACCTTGATGTCGGTGACTCGATTCATGTGGAGGATATTTCGCTGCCCGGTGATGTTGAAATTCTGGCTGAGACAAATTTTACGGTTGTAACGGTACTGGCACCGAAGATTGAAGAAGAAGTCGTCGAGGAAGAAGAGCTCGAAGAAGGTGAAGAACTGGCAGAAGGCGAGGAAGCTGCGGAAGAGGCTGCTGATCAAGAGGCACCTTCGGGAGAAGCCAAAGAAGATTAAGCTACGCGACAGGCTGGAGGGCTTGCCCTGTTCATGCGTTCGCAATGATGCAGAGTCGGCTTTGCGGCCTGTTGCATAATTGGCCCTGGAACTGGAGGATACGAACGGCGTGCCACAAAAGCGTACGCTTCTGATTGTCGGACTTGGAAATCCCGGCAGTGAATACGAATACACACGGCACAACGCCGGGTTCATGGCAGTGGATCAGCTCGCCGGGGAATTCGGCATTTCCGTTAATAAAAGCAAGTTCGACGTTCGCTACGGCCGCGGCACCATCGAGGGTCATGAGGTCATGCTGGCCAAACCAATGGCCTTTATGAACCTCAGCGGGTGGCCGGTCCAGAGATTGGCCGCATATTTCAAAATACCAAGCAAGGATATGATCGTCATTCATGATGACATCGACCTTGCTTTCGGCAGATTAAAAATAAAAGAGAAAGGAGGGCATGGCGGACACAAGGGTCTAAAATCGATTATCAATGCTGTTGGCGAAGACCTATTTGTGCGTCTGCGCATCGGCGTTGGACGTTCCGAGACGGGAAGCAGTGTTTCAAATCATGTTCTTAGACCGTTTAGCGATGCTGAATCCAAGCTTTTGGACTCGATTTTAAAACGGGCTCGGGATGCGGTGGTTACGATTTTAACTGAAGGTACCGAAGTCGGAATGAATCGGTTTAATAAAAAGGAATGATGATTAAAGGCAAAACGCTAACATTTTAAATGGAGGAGAGGATGAATTATTTACCGTTGATTTGTACGCTGGTTGGTGCTGCAGGGGTGCTATTTTCCATCATCATTGCGGTTATTGTCAAAGGATCACCAGCCGGAAATGAAAAGATGCAGGAAATAGCCAATGCCATCAAAGAAGGTGCCATCGCCTATCTGAATCGGCAGCTGAAGAGCATGGGGATTGCCGGTCTGATAATTTTTGCGATCATCATTTTTACGCTGGGGGTAAAGACCGCTATAGGTTTCCTGCTCGGGGCAATCGCCTCTTTTCTGGCAGGCTATATCGGTATGCGCGTGTCCGTATTGGCCAATGTGCGCACCGCCGAAGCTGCTAAAGGGGGCCTTTCCAAAGGCTTGTCCATGGCTTTTAAAGGCGGCTCTGTCACCGGAATGATCGTTGCCGGTTTGGCCCTTACATCCGTGGCCGGTTACTACACCATTTTGGTCTCGATAGGCACATCCAGCCGCGATGCAGTAATTGCGCTGGTGGCCCTCGGTTTTGGCGGGAGCCTTATTTCAATCTTTGCCCGTCTCGGCGGCGGAATTTTTACCAAAGGCGCCGACGTCGGTGCCGACCTGGTCGGCAAAGTTGAAGCCGGAATCCCGGAAGACGACCCCAGAAATCCGGCAACCATCGCTGATAATGTCGGAGATAATGTAGGCGACTGTGCCGGTATGGCGGCCGACCTCTTCGAAACATATGCCGTCACGGCAGTGGCAGCCATGCTGCTGGGTAATCTTATTTTTCCGCAGATTGCCATCGCGACGGAATTTCCACTGGTACTTGGGGCCATTTCGATCGTTGCATCCATGATTGCCGTTTTTTTTGTCAGGCTGGGCAAAAAAGAATATATCATGGGCGCCCTCTACAAGGGAATGTTCGGTTCTGCTATCCTGGCAGGCATTGCATTTTTCTTTGCTACCCGTCAGCTGATGGGCGGGATTCCTGAAATTTCTATGATGTCAATATATTACTCTACCCTGGTGGGCCTCGTGCTCACCGTGCTGATCGTTGTTATTACGGAATACTACACGGGGATTTACGGACCGGTAAAGGCTGTTGCCAATGCGTCCACCACCGGACACGGCACCAATATTATCGCCGGCCTCGGGGTCAGCATGCAGTCCACCGCCGCGCCGGTGCTGGCCATCTGCGCCTCAATCGGTGCTGCCTATTACTTTGCCGGACTTTACGGCATTGCCATGGCAGCTATGTCAATGCTCTCGATGACAGGGATGGTGATTGCCATTGATGCTTATGGTCCGATTACCGACAATGCCGGCGGCATTGCTGAAATGGCGGAAATGGATGAAAGTGTCCGCGCCATCACCGATCCGCTGGATGCGGTCGGAAATACCACCAAAGCCGTTACCAAGGGTTACGCTATCGGTTCGGCCGGCCTGGCAGCGCTGGTGCTCTTTGCCGCCTACACCCAGGAATTTGTGCTGCACGGCGGGAGCGAGGAGATGAGTTTTGATCTGAGCAATGTCAAGGTGATCGTCGGCCTTTTTATTGGCGGACTATTGCCGTATCTTTTTGCTTCGATTGCCATGAACGCCGTGGGCAAAGCCGGCGGGGCGGTTGTGGATGAGGTCAGGCGTCAGTTCCGTGAAATTCCAGGCATAATGGAAGGCACGGCTAAACCGGATTACGGAAGATGTGTTGATATCGTTACCAAGTTCGCGTTAAAAGAAATGCTCATTCCGGCGCTGCTGCCGGTTGTCGCACCGGTTCTGGTCGGATTTCTGTTGGGCAAAATTGCCCTGGGCGGCCTGTTGATCGGCAGTATTATTACCGGCGTATTTGTTGCCATTTCCATGACCACCGGTGGAGCAGCCTGGGACAACGCCAAAAAATACATCGAAGACGGTCATTTGGGCGGAAAAGGCAGTGACGC
>JASFTL010000505.1:0-3444 GCA_050053555.1 Desulfobacterales bacterium | reverse complement strand
TCCGGTTTAAATGCGGGTTTAAGATCAGCCATGCCTTCGACGCTGGCGTCTTCTCTCACCGCCTGATCCTGATCCACGGTCAGAGTCGTTCCATCGGCCTGCACAGCTTCAATGGGCAAAATTTCATCATTAAAAAAACCTTCGGCGCGCGCTCTGGCGGTCCGCTGATGGGATCGGGCGCCCCAGCGGTCGATATCTTCACGGGTGAATTCCGTCTGGGAAATGAGTTTTTCGGCGGTCAGCCCCATATTCATGGCGGTCATCATATCCCAGTGCTGATAGGCGGAATCCGTGAAAAGCGTCATGTTGGGCGCAATATGTCCTCTGTCAACCAGCTGCCCGCCCTTGGGCACGCGGGTCATATGCTCCATGCCCCCGACCAAAACGATGTCGGCAAAATTCTGGACAATTTCCATGAATCCGATATGAATGCCGGCCATGGCCGAACCGCACTGCTGGTCAACGAATTTTGCGGGTATGCTCTCCGGTAAATTGGACAGAAATATGGGGTAACGTCCGCCGTAAGTCCACTGCTCGGTAACCGCTGTTGCGCACCCCAGGAGAAAATCGTCGATTTCCTGCGGCTCGATTCCGGTTCTTTTTATCAGTTCCGGCAGCAGCTTTGCCAACAGTTCATCAGCTCTCATCTTGCAAAACCAGTCCCGGGCCGGATCGTTGGGCCTGGAGCGTGATTGAGCTGTCCTCAGATAGCCTGCGATAACGACTTCTTTCATGATCTTGTCTCCTTGAATCTCGAAATTTTGATCGGTCTAATCTGTATAAAACGTTCTGCCGGTCTCAGCCATCTTTTTGATCAGCTCCGCCGGCTTGAAGCGCCGCCCGTATTGTTTTTCCAGCTCGATGAGCGTTTGATAAACATGGTCGAGGCCCCACTTATCCGCGTATCGAAGGATGCCGCCGCGATAGGGCGGAAAGCCGGTACCGTAGATCATGGCCAGATCCATATCCTGGGGCCGATCGCAAATACCTTCTTCAATCATCAAGGCGGCCTCATTAATGCCGAGAGAGAGCATCACGTCTATGATCTCGTCTTTTGACATCTTCCGAGGGGAGATCCGGTTATCGCGGAGATATTTTTGGACGACCTTTACGACTTTGGGGTTGGGTTGCGGTTGATCACCGCTGTAATCAAAATAGCCCGCGCCGGTCTTACGGCCAAAGCACCCGGTCTGGTAAATGCGTTCAGTTAAAGGATGTACTTTATAACGCGGGCCCAATCTTTTCTCAAAGGTCTTGTTCACATGATAATTAATATCGATTCCGGTGAGATCGGCCAGTGCTGCGGGCCCCATGGGCATGCCGAAGCCGGTCATTGCAGATTCGATGGCAGCCCCATCGACGCCATCGGCGCTCAAGTAAACGGCACCGCCCATAAGGCCGCCCAATTGGCGCGATACATAAAACCCGGGACCGTCATTGACCACAATCGGTATCTTTTTAATGGCCCGGGAAAAGGCGACGGAGGTTGCCAGCGTCCGATCGGCAGTCTTTGCGGCACAGATAACCTCTAAAAGCTGCATGCGGTGAGCCGGATTAAAAAAATGCATTCCGATCATACGGCCGGGATCGGCAAGAATTGAAGCCATTTCGGTAATCGGCAGTGCCGAGGTGTTGGTGGCAAAGATAACATCGCTGCGGCAGATGCTCTCCAGCTGTTGCCAGATCTTCTGTTTGACCTGCATGTCTTCCAATACGGCCTCAATGACCAGATCGACCTCTTTCATATCTTCCAGGGATGTGGTGGTTTGCAGTTGATCGTTTATCATGTTGTCCAGGTCGGCCGGCGTCATTTTCTTTTGCTTGATGGGATAGTCAAAGGTTTTACGGATAGATGCCAGTGCCTTTTCAAGGGCATCTTCGTTGATTTCCCACAGGACGCAATCAAACCCGCCCTTCAGAAGCACATTGACGATACCGGTGCCCATCACACCGCCTCCGAGCATGCCGACTTTTTTGACTTGAGCCGGTTCGATGCCTTCAATGCGTGGCAATCTGCCCGCCGAGCGCGTATTGAGAAATATGTTGATTAGATTTTTGGCCACATCGGAAATCACGC
This sequence comes from Desulfobacterales bacterium, assembly GCA_050053555.1. Lineage (GTDB taxonomy): Bacteria > Desulfobacterota > Desulfobacteria > Desulfobacterales > JAHEIW01 > JAHEIW01. Next base: position 1,367 of record JASFTL010000505.1, on the reverse strand, counting down.
AATCGGCAAACAGCTCGGATTCGATTTCAATATCGGCATCGATATCGTAGCCAAGACCCTTTTCAAAGGCTTCGATCGCTTTGAAGGGCGCAATGTACCCTTTGGCCTGGACTGCGGTCATGGCTTTGGCGACTTCGATCATACCTTTTTTTTCAGCGGCGCTGGGCAGTCGATCATGCCGATTTCTTGTCGCGCGCAATTTGATATTCATCTGACCCGTTGTAAACTGCTTGGCGGCTTTTACGGCTTTATTCAGCAGTTGATCCGGTTCGGCCACTTCATCCACCAGCCCTCTGGCAAGGGCCGTTTCAGCCGGGATGGGTTTTCCGATGGTGATCATTTCCATTCCATACCGAAGCCCGACCAGACGTGGTAGCCGCTGCGTGCCGCCGGCACCGGGAATGAGCCCGATCTGGACTTCTGGCTGCCCGAGATTCACTCCCCGGGCCGCTGCGCGGTAATGACAGACCATGGCAATCTCCAGGCCGCCGCCTAAACAGTTACCGTTGATAGCGGCAACCACCGGTTTCGGACCGTTTTCAATGGAGTTCAGAAATTGGTTGTTGTCTTTGAGTTTCGGTAGTAACTCGTTTTTGGTCTTAGCGTCTTTAATCTGGGTGATGTCGGCTCCGGCAATGAAATTGTTAGCCGTGCCGGTCAGAACAATAGCCTTAATCTCTTTATCTTCAAAGGCTTCAATGAAGGCATTAACCAGTTCCAGAACAAAATGCTGCGAAAGCTGATTGACCGGCGGATTGTTCATGGTGAACAGTGCGACGCCGTCTTTCAGTTTGATCTGAAGCGTTTGATATTCCGTCTTCATTTTTCCCCCTACTCTGGCTGCTGGCTTCTGGCCACTGGTTCCTGGCCAGCCTGCGACGAGCTGCTTTCGGCCTGAGCTCAAGTCGAAGACAGCCGAGTCGAAGCAAGAAGCGAGAAGCCAGCGGCCTAAATACCAACACCCTAAACTTGAGACTCGAAACCTATGGGCTTAAAGTCCACCGAAACCTTCATCAGAGATTTGAATGGCCGCTGCACAGCCGTCTGCAATGGCATTCATTTTTCCAATTGTTGCCGGAAGTTCAGTATTGATAAAAAATTCGGCTGTTTTGATTTGCCCCTCATAGAACGCAAGATCCTTTTTCTTGAGTTTGGCCGATAATTGGGTGGCTGCCGTCAAAGCCCGCCACACAAGCATCCAGGCCATAATTGTATCGCCGATGACATGCAAAAAAGGCAGGGAGTGGGCAAAGGCTGCTTTGAATTCGGCAGACATGGCCTTTTGGCCCAGATGCAGGGCGACCTCTGCTAAACGGTTTGCAGCAGCCTCGACCTTAACGGCCAGATACCGGTATCTGGCCGTTAAG
>JASFTL010000504.1:0-3449 GCA_050053555.1 Desulfobacterales bacterium | reverse complement strand
TTTATTAAATTCCTCGATTGTACGGTTGACACCTTGTAAAGTTGCCTCAGATAAAAGCCTTTGCGCATATGCTTCAGCCTCTGAAATCTTTAAATTTGAAATAATATTTTGAACAGACGGCAAAAATTTAGGGTAGACACTTAATATTCGTACCCCGATACCGAGGAGAAACGGGATATAATCTTTTTCATGTGCCAATTCACCGCAGACGGATATGTTTTTATTTTGACGATTTGTCGCCTTCACAATTTTTGCAAGGCTTCTCAAAACCGCTGGATGATGGGGCTGATAGTAATCGACGACCTTTTCATTAGTGCGGTCCACCGCCAGCATATATTGCACAAAATCGTTGGTACCAATCGATAAGAAATCGGCTCCAGCTACAAGCGCATCAATGATCTCCACTATTGAAGGCAGTTCCACCAAAACACCGATTAATGGCCTTTGATGATAAGGCAGTTTTTCCTTTTCAAGAGCCAGCATGCAATCGTACACAGCCTGCCTGGCCTCATAAAATTCATCCAGAGATGAAATTAAAGGAAACATTATCTGTACTGTTTTTGCGCCGGCTGCGGCTCGTAGTATTGCTCGTAGCTGCTGATGAAAGACATCCCTGTGGCGTAATGAGAAACGAATTGCTCTCAATCCCAATTCCGGATTGGCTTCACTTTTGAGGCCCTGGTAGGCCAGCAGCTTATCGCCACCGATATCCAATGTGCGAATGGTAATATCTTTTCCCGGCATTTCATCAAAAAGCTGCTTATAGACCAAAAATTGCTCCTGCTCGGAGGGTAACGCTGATCGAACTAGAAATGGAAACTCGCAGCGATAGAGCCCAATCCCCTCGGCTTTAAGTTCGCGGGCAAGTTTAAGGTCGCATAAAAGATTGATGTTGGCAAGGAGGTGAATTCGAAACCCATCGCGGCTGTATGTCTCCGGTGATACTTTCCGAGACGTAATTTCTCTCTGTAAGGATGTCTTCTCTCCTGATTGATACGCTTTGACAATTTCTTCAGATGGCTTCACATAGATACTGCCATTTTCCGCATCCATGATAACGGGCGTATCTTCAGAAAGATGAAGCAATTGCGGCTCGTCGGCAATCATCAGAGGGATTTGCAGCGAACGTGCCAAGATGACCACATGTGAAGTCACTCCGCCGCTTACCAGAATGATGCCTTCGACATTTTCAGAGGCCAGTCGTAATATGTCGGAAGGATAAAGCTCTCTGGCAATCACAATTCGATTCCCCCCTGAGGTTTGGTCCATTTCATCCTTATCTCTCAGGTTCTTCAGGATCCGGCCGGCGAGATCCTGAACATCGTTGGCTTTTTCCCTAACATGCGCATGGCCACTGGCAGAAAAAAGATCCATGTAATGTCTGGCTACTGCTCGTATCGCGGCAGAAGGCGGCACGCCTTCTGATATTCTTTTCTCCATCTCGCGCATGAAGCGGACATCTTTGAGGATCATGAGGTGCGCTGAAAAAATCAAGGCAACACTTTCAGGCAGGCGGCGGGCAAATCGTTCCTGGTATTCATTAAGCTGTTCGGCGGTGGCCTGAATCGCCCGGTGAAAATCAGCCAGACTGTGTTCAGATTTTTCATGCGGCCGTTCTTCAAGCAGGCCTGCGTGGCTTTTGTCGAAAATAAACGATGGCGCAAAAGCATACCCGCCGGCGGCCATTTCGCCCTTGATAAATCTTAATGATTCCTCCGCACGGTAATAAAGAGCCTGACCTTTCTTTGCCAGATCGCTTTCGATCAGCAAACGCGCGTTGCCGACAGCACCGGCAAGCTGGGAGGCAATCCCCCGCATCACCTGAATATCAATATCATCGAAGTAATCACGATCTTTATGCTGGACAACCAGAACGCCAATTTTTTCAGCACCTCTAAGAATGGGTACCGCCAGAAACGAATCAAAAGGATCTTCGCCGGCCTCCTTGAAATACTTGAATTCGGGATTGCGCCTGGTAAAGCCTTCGTTTAGCGGCGCCTGTTTCGCCAGAGTGCTTCCGACGAGACCCTCGCCAATCTTCATGCGGACATTACCGATTGCAGCTGGATTTAATCCGATGGTGGCGTCCAACCCCAAATCCCCGGATATTTCATCGTATAAATAAATGGAACACACATCGGCATCCATGTGACGGGCGATCATCTCTACTGTGCGCTGTAAAAAATTTTCAATATCCTCGCTACCCGTCAATAAAGCAGAAAGTTCGCTGATGTCACACAACAGATGAAGGTGATGGCGGTCTTTGAGTTTCATGATGACTCAACAGTTGATTTCGGCTTAGTTTTCGGTTTCACTTTTTCTAAATGTTTTTTTCATTGAAACGGAAGCACCCTTTCCCAAAAAAGTGGTTCCCGATAAAAGGGAACCACCTTTATAATAAAGGAAAAGCTTAAAGTTAGAGGTCACGGTTTTCAGTTACTTAATATCAATCTGCTTCGGTCTTTGTTCCTCCGGCTTGGAAATTTTCACCTCAAGCACTCCAGCCTTGTAGCTCGCGACAATTTTTCCCGGATCAATAACAGCCGGCAAGGTGAACGAACGATGGAATTTGCCTGATCTTCTTTCCTGCCGATAGTAATTTTCCTCTTTGATCTCTTTTTTTTCTTCCGTACGTTCCCCTTTGAGGGTCAGTATGTTTTCTTTAATCTCAATTTCAATGTCTTCTTTCTTTAACCCGGGAAGCTCTGCCTGTACAATAATGGCCCCATCAGTTACATGAATATCCACCGGCGGATACCAGGTATCTAAACCGACCTCGTCTTCCACCATTCGAGGTTCAGGGAAGGCTTCCCAGAACAATCGATTAATTCGATCCTGCAAAAAGGAGAGGCTTTACCAGGGATCCCGTCTTACAAGTGCCATAATGTTGCCTCCTGTACTTAATTCTTTGATTTATTTTCTTTGAATAAACCTAAGCCTCTGTTTCTGAGGCATTGATCCAAAACGAACAGATTAGTTAAGTGCATATCTTTTTAATAGTGTATGGGGTACCTAGCACCGATACCAAAATAAGATTCACCATTCTTAACCAGGTCCCGACACCATTTTACATCTGCAAGCGAAATCGAGCGCAAGCATTCGCAATCTTCTGAATTTGAAGCCTTACAGCGAGATACTTCTATGCGAAATAATAAGGTGATTCCCGGTTTGAGCGGGTAATTGGTTTCGAAATACAGGCCACTTTCACTAAAATTCACGGCCCGACCACGGTAAAACATTGGACGGGCATAATTTGATGCGATTAGATTAAACTGTGTCCATTCAATCGTGGTATCACAATCATGCCGCTTATCTATTCTTTTTTCGGTGGCTTTTATCATTTGAATCACCATGACGAATTCGACCCTGCCTGCTGTATGACCTTCAAATAGCTATACCTCCGGCTGGTCAAATATATCTGGCTCTTAAATAAGGCAACAAATGTGCCA
>JASFTL010000503.1:0-3470 GCA_050053555.1 Desulfobacterales bacterium | reverse complement strand
ACGTGGCAAGCTCAATCGTATCGAGACCCCGGACCATATTTTCAAGATATTGGCTCATCGTGCGCACAGGGATGATGGTATCTTCAAGCTCGAGTTCGCTGCACAATTGTTGCAGTTCCGCATCTTCGATACTGGGTATTACCCGTTTAAAACCCATTGATCGCCCGAGCAGGGCTGTAATGATATTGACCTGATCGCTATTGGTAAGACAAAACAGGAAATCACAATCTTTGGGATTAACCTGGCTGAGGATTGCGGGTTTGGAAGCATCTCCATGTACAAAACTGCAGTCCAACTCATCTGAAAATTGATCGATTATTTCCTTTTCTGCTTCAATAATGATCACTTCATGTCCTTGTTTTGTCAACGCCTGACTCGTTAAAACAGTCATGGGACCTGCCCCTGTAAATACGATTCTCATGTTATTCCTCCAGTCTTTTTCCAATCCATGTCCCGGGAAACAGTAAAATCAGCCAGGCAAAAATTTCCAGGCGTCCAAAAAGCATGTCGATGCACAGAACGGCTTTTAAGAACGGATGTAGCGCCGGGCCTGTGATTCCCGCCGAGAGTCCTGCGGTGCCGATAGCCGAAACCACCTCGAACAGAGAATCGAGAGGGCCGTATCCCATTACGACAAACGCCAGCCAGGAGAGTGCGATAAAGACAATGAAAACCAGAATAAGGCAAAGTGCATTTTGAATCTCATCTGCTTCAATACGACGACCTCCCAGCCGCGCCTCTGCGACGGCATTTTGGGGCATTCCGGCGCGCTGGAGCGTTAATTGAAGCAGGCGCATTAGAATCAGCAGTCGCAGAATTTTTATGCCACCGGCAGTCGAACCGACACTGCCCCCCATAAACATGGAAAAAATCAGCACAAGTTTTGATCCGGCATCGATCTCGGATATGTTGAGTGAGGCAAACCCGGCGGTGGATTGGGCTGACAGCGCATTCAAGGCCCCATGGCGTAGAGCCTCAGACCAGTGAAAACCGCTTTGCATCCAGAGCAAACCGGCCATCAGCAGTGACATCAACAGGCCAGCGATGAGCATCCCCTGCAACTGACGATCATTTATCATAACGCGCCAACCCTTACGAAAGACGCGCTGATATAAAATCAGAGAGATCCCGCCGGCTAGCGACAGCAGGATGACCATGGCCTGTGCCAGATGGCTTTGCAGTCCGGCCAGGCTGACCTCATGGGGAGAAAAGCCGCCGGTGGAAACCGCGGCAAAGGAGTATAGAACTGCCTCATACCATCCGATACCCAGCAGCCCCAAGGCAACGATGCCCGCTGCGGTCAGAACAGCGTAAACGACAAAGACGATACGGGCATGCGCTCTGGTGCCACCGATCAAATCCTCTTCATAATCCTGCATATCGCCCAGACGCTTGGCCACCAGACCCGGCTGAATCAGAACCGCCAAAGAGAGCACCAGGATACCGAGGCCACCGACCCACTGCATCCAGGCCCGGGCAAACAGAAAAGTGCCGGGCTTGTCGCTCAGGGTCGATGCTGTCGACAAACCGGTTGTCGTTATCGCGGAAATGGTTTCAAAAAGCGCGTCCGAAAACCCAAGGCCGGCAGCCATCATGGGCCACGACATGGCCAGCGGTGCAAACAGGAAGATCAAAGCACTGATGACCATGGCTTCATTGGTTTGCAGGCGTTTTGGCGCCGGCAGTCGCATCAGGCCCGCACTTAAAACCAAGATACCGACGACCACTACGCCATAACGCAAGCTGACATGATCGTCACCGAACAACAAAGACACGGTCAGTGGCACCACGGTCATCAGCGCCAGGACGAAGCACAACAGCCCAAAATATTTCAATATCAGCATCGGCCGAACGGCATACTTTAATACTCGCATAATAGATCACTGTCGCGCTTTTAGTTTATGGCAACGTTATGCCTCACACCTTCAGATTCGTGTACTTGTTCGATTGCCGGTATGCTTCATGCGGACTTCCGGCGATCGGTTTCAGCCCGGCGACCCCCGACATCATGAAATACCATTTCTTGACTTAAGTCAAATACGCTGATGCCCGTCCGGTGATACTAAACAATTGAACAAATCCGTCTTTCATCATGCCTGCAGGGGGCTGGGCGGCATTGTTTTTTCGGCATCCTGGCACCCACCCGCAAGGCATTAAGGCATAAAGGCCGTAACCCAGACGATATTACCGACTGTCGGTATGATTATTTGGTTTTGCCGGCGGTGAGCTTCGGCAACTCGCAAACTCGTTATCGAAAGTTCATTTAGAAAACATGCGCGCATGCTCCCTCTGAAGGACGACCGCATCTAAAATATGGCTTTTGATGTTCAGGCTCCGCCTCAACGATGCTTCATTTCATCGCCGTCTCGGCACCTTCATTACCTGAAAATTCAAACCGCAATAAACACACAAGGGGACCCATCATGTCGAAAACACCTTACATGGATGAACTGTCCAAGGGACCCTGGCCCAGTCATGCCAGGGAACTGAAACGAACACGCTATCCCGTTATGATGTACGAACTGTCGATGAAAGAAAATTACACCCAATGGGGTCACGGCGGAATGTCCAATGTCCCGGGACTTGGATCCGGCGCCATTGCCAGAAAATCCAGACGACCCGATATTATCAGTCATTCCCACCTGATTCGGGTACTCGGCAATCCCGGCAATTTTTATAAGACATCCACCTTCAGAAAGATATGTGAGATAGCCGACAAATACGGCGACGGTTCCTTGCATGTGCTGACCACCAACTCCAATATCGAGATATGCGGACTGATGAGCGATGAAGATATGAAGGGCGTAACGCTTGAATTGAATGCCCTGGGCTATGATGTCGGCTCGGCCGGGGATGCGATACGGAATATACCGGATTGCATGGGCCCGGCGCTCTGTGAATATGCCTTGATTGACACCCCGCGGCTCAAGCATTTTATGACCAAACATTATATTGAAGACATCCAGTATCCAAGATTCGGTTATAAAATTAAGACCAAGATGTCGGACTGCCCCAATGAATGCGGTAAAGCGCTTTTGCACGGGGATATCGGCATCATCGGGGTGTTCAGAGATTTGCCCAAAGTGAATAACCAGAGACTGGGCGCCTGGGTTGAAGAGGGCGGAGATATCGGTTGGGTCTGTGACCACTGTCCGACAGACGCCATGATATGGGACGGGGATAAACTCGAAATCGATGGCGATCGATGCATACGGTGCATGTACTGTATCAACCGGGTGCCGGCCATCAAACCCGGGGATGACAGAGGTGCGGCCATCACCGTCGGCGGTAAGATGAAAGGTAAATACGGGCCGATGAAGGGCAAAGTGGTCTATCCCTTCATCAAGGCCACGCCGCCTGATTATAAAGAACTGGTTGAGGCCTATGATACGCTATGCGACGTATATGATGAACATGCAAAGAAAAAGGAACGGATAGGTGATATGATGCAGCGGCTGGGTTTTGATAAT
>JASFTL010000502.1:0-3489 GCA_050053555.1 Desulfobacterales bacterium | reverse complement strand
TTTCCATTATTATGTTCCAAATGACGGAATGGCGGCATAAGGGGTTGTAGAAAAAAACGTTTGTGCACCGGTACCTTTTTTTGACAACTGCTATAAGATGGGTAAGAAAGAATTTAAAGAAAATGGCTCGAAGGAAAAAACAGCATAACATATCTTCAAGTCCGCTGGACCAAAAGAAATTGGAAGTTGTTCTGAAGTGTGATGTCGCCGGCACAGCAGAGGCAGTCAGCGCCAGTCTGGCTGAAATTAACGTGCCCGGAGTACAGATCGATGTTATTCAGACCGGCATCGGTAATGTCTCCAAATCCGACGTACTGATGGCCCGCACCGGCAGCAAATTAGTCCTTGGGTTCAGCGTCGGCACCATGCCCAAGCTGGAGCAGGAAATTAAAGAATACGGGGTTGAAGTGCGCCTGTATGACACCATCTATAAATTAAACGAAGATATGCGCGAAATCGCTCAAAGTTTCATTGCCAAAGAGGCTAAAGAAAAAATTACCGGTAAGGCCAAAGTCATCGCCACTTTCAGAAGCAGCCCCAAAGGCGTCGTCATCGGATGCGAAGTGCTTGAGGGACGCATCGAATTAGGGAACGAATTTCGCATTATTACCGCCATGGGACCTGCATATTTCGGAAAAATATCATCGCTTCAAATCGAAAGGCAAAATGTTAAGGCGGCCAAACCCGGCCAGCAGGTGGGGATCAAACTGGAGGGCTGGAATAAAGCCAAAGTTGATGATCTGGTGGAATGCTTTGAAAGCATTCAGCCAAAAGGCGGTGGCCGCTGGAAACCGCGCAGTGGCATTTTTCGTTCTATGTCTTGATAAAGCGAAACGTTCATCTGATTCATTATGAGGAAAATCATGACAGCTCATTTTGTCTATATGACAGCCGGCAGTAAAAGCGAGGCTCAAAAGATCGCAAAGGCGCTGGTTGAAAATCGGCTGGCAGCATGTGTGAACATCTTGGAAAATATGCAGTCCATTTATAGATGGGAGGAAGAAATCCAGCAGGATACGGAGGTGGTTTTAATTGCCAAGACCACCGAGCGCCTCGTTTCCGAGTTGATTGACAAAGTTAAATCTCTGCACAGTTATGATTGTCCCTGCATTGTCAGCCTGCCGATCCTGGACGGTTATGCGCCCTTTTTAAATTGGATCCATGACGAAGTAAAATAATAGCCTTTATTTGGAGGAGAATATTGCGCGTAAAAACCTGGGCCGATACAGGCGCACATCGTTTATCGTTTTTTGAAAATCAACTGAATTGGCGATATAGGTAATGACCAACTCATTGGGATGCCTGGAAAGAATTGCATGGTCCTTGGCCGCATAGCAAAAAATCGAATCATCCCAATCGGCTTCCGGACATTGATAAAGCGGTATCGGATCGCTCCAGGGTCCCTGAGGCTCGGTCGAAAGACGCGCCAGGATCTTATTTGATAATCCATCCCGAGAATAAACGAGCACATAATTTTTCAAGGCGGAGAGATAACTGACCGAATATTCATGCGGCACATTTTCACATAGCCGGCTTGCGCGGGTAAAATCCGACACCCAGCGACCGTCAGCATAAAAGCGCCACCTTGAAAAATCTGCCAACATGGATACCGGAACCCGGGCTAAAATCATATGTTTTTGAGGAACCGTGTTTTGGCGATCTTCAACGGTTCCGTAAATATATAAAGCGTTTTGGACCTGCAGTATCGCTGACCCCCAAAGAATACCGCGCGCAGCTGAAAATTCGACCCAGGGGACCTTATATTGCCGAATCCGCCACTTCGAAGGCGGATCTTTCAGATGGTCAAGGTGTCCCAGCCAGGATCCGATAACTTTAAAATCAAAGACCGACTCGCTTCCGGTCCGTTCAATTTGAATCAAAAAAACATAAAGCCCTTTGGGCGTCAGCACACCATCAAGCGTCCAGAACCAGCCCCGACCATCCTGCGGGTGAATAAAAGCAGTGACACGACCGTCAGCCTGCTGCCCGTAGAAAAAATCCATCACGGCCGTTGCTGGATCTTTCCCGTACTGTATGGCCATTGAATTATTCACAAGGGATGCATCAACATGCTGCCCGTTTTTTACCCGTCCGATCCAGGTATCTCCGAAAAACCAGACTGTTTTATTTGGGGCCAGCGCCACCGAATAGGCCCCATCCGCACCGGTCCACCCCTCCTTATTTGAAAACAGCACATCATATTGCGGGAGCGCCTCAACGACCACATCCGGCGCAGATGTGCATGCGGCCGTAAAAACGAGCAGGATGATATTTAGCAGAATAAAACGGTGCTTTTTATATCTCATTGCTTCTTGTCCGGAAAATAACGACAGCGCATAAAGACTGGCGTTACACGGCTAATTTAATACTGCCGCCATAGAGGGTAACACCCCGGGGTGTTTTATCCAAAGAAAACCCATTGGGTTTTGTAAAAAGCTGGTCCTCGTACACATAACGTAGGAAATCGCCGCTAAAGCGAGGATGCGCAATATGTGCAATCGCCATGGCTTTTTCGCCGGTCGTCAACCCCCGCAGATCGGCAATCCCATATTCGGTTACGATCACAACACCGTCATAGGCACTGGCGGTCAGGCTGATACCCGGCGGGTGTAACGCGGTGATTTTGGATTCCCCCTTATGGGTCAGGCTTTTCATGGCGATGATCGGCATGCCGTAAGCGTGGTCATTTAGAGCACGAATGAAGTCCGGTTGCCCGCCGACTCCGCTGTAATAACGACGAGGATCGATAAAATCAGCCCAGACATTTCCCAACAGATCCACCCCAATGGCGGTATTGACCGAAATAAAGGGGCTGTTTTTCCGAATCGTTTCAGCCGAATTCGTATAAGAGGAAGGCCGCATTTGAACACCGGTGCGCATGTGTACAAAATCATAAAGATCCCGGGAACCCATAATCAAACTGGTTGTGCTGTATCCCAGATTCGCTTTCTTTTTGCGATTGGTGACGATTCCTTCTTTTTCTAAAAGCATTAGCCCGTCGCCGTATAGTTCGGTTTGCACACCGAGATCCTTGTACTGCGCATCCCGAATAGTACTGACAACTGCATCCGGAATTTTACCGATGCCCACCTGCAGGGTAACACCATCTCTGATGAAATGGTGGGTGATCAGTTCGCCGATCCGTTTTTCTTCCGCTGTTAAATTGCGAAAGTCAGGGGCCGTAAAGTCATATACCGGCTTGACACCCTTCTCAATAAGGTAATCAATGGATTGCGCATCCACTACGCTCTGGCCCTGGGTAAAGGGCATGGACGGATCCAATTCGGCAATCACCACTTTTGCGTGGTCGATGGCTGTATGCAGGGCTTCCACCGATAATCCCAGACTAAATTCCCCCGTAAACTCATTTTGACAGACTTTTAGCAAAACCACATCCGGCTCATATCGGCGTCCTTTTCCGATTAAGCTGTCCAAATTAGCCAATGTGCACGGTAAGTAAAATGCGCGCCCTTCATTGGCCGCCTGGCG
>JASFTL010000501.1:0-3495 GCA_050053555.1 Desulfobacterales bacterium | reverse complement strand
GCTAATAGGCTGAGGCAGAATTATACTTCATTTAAGGACGTTAGTGTGTTCGGATTCTGGCGTCCGTTTTTCGTGCCGTTTTCGCTCACCCGCCTGACAGCCCATGCCATAGCGCCGGGCCGGTGGCCGGACATTTCCGGGCGTGTCAATTTCAAACATGATCAACGAATAACAGCTAAAACCACAGCATGACAGGATGGATTTATGCTCGAAATACAAGGTGTCGATAAGAGTTTCGGCGGTTTGAAAGCCGTCAATGATTGTTCTCTGAAAGTCAGCGAAGGATCTATCACCGGACTGATTGGACCCAATGGCGCCGGTAAAACAACTTTATTTAATATCATTACCGGTCACTATAAACCGGATCGGGGCAAAATCCTTTTTCAGGGTGAACCGATCGAAGGTCTGGAGCCTCATCAGATATTTAAGAAAAAAGTGTATCGGACCTTTCAGATCACCCGTGAATTTTCTCAAATGACTGTTCTGGAGAATCTAATGATCATGCCCGAGCACCAGATCGGAGAAAAAATATGGAACACCTGGTTTCGGCTGTCATCGGTTCGCAATCAGGAAAAAGAATTGCGGGATAAGGCCCTGGAGGTCCTCGAGTTTGTCGAGTTGATCAAGCTTAAAGACGAATATGCCGGCTCCCTTTCCGGCGGCCAGAAAAAGCTTTTGGAAATCGCCCGCAGCATGATGGCCGATCCCACAATCGTTCTTTTGGACGAGCCGGGTGCCGGTGTCAATCCAACGTTGATGGGCAAACTGATTGCCAATATTAAAACCTTGCGGGATGAAAAAGGCATGACCTTTTTTTTAATTGAACATGATATGGATTTGGTCATGAACCTGTGTGACCCGGTGATTGTGATGAGTGAAGGTACAAAATTGGCTGAAGGCAATGCTGAGGACATTAAAAAAGACGAACGCGTTTTAGAGGCATATTTAGGTGGGCAATACCGATGATTGTTTTAGAAGCCGAAAACATTACTGCAGGATATACGACGGAAGTGAACATCCTCTATGATGTCGACATCCGTTTGAAATCAGGGCAAATCGTTACGATTATTGGCCCTAACGGGGCCGGCAAATCCACGTTTTTGAAAACTGTTTTTGGAATTCTGAAGCCCTCAAACGGAAAAATCAGTCTCAAAGAAGAGGATATCACAGGGCTGAAACCCGATAAAGTGGCCAAAAAAGGCATCAGCTACGTCCCTCAGGTGGATAATGTTTTTCCATCATTGACGATCCAGGAAAACCTGGAAATGGGGGCCTTTATCAGAGACGATGATTACAGCCCGCGACTGAATGAAATTTATGAGCTTTTTCCGGTTTTAGGCGAACGCAAAAAACAAAAAGCCGGACAGCTTTCAGGCGGTCAGCGCCAGATGGTGGCCATGGGCCGGGCGCTGATGGTGGACCCGCAGGTCCTGTTGCTGGACGAACCATCGGCGGGCCTATCTCCCAAGCTGGTGGATATGATTTTTGAAAAGATCATCGACATCAACAAAACCGGCGTTTCGATGATCATCGTGGAACAAAACGCCAGAGAAGCCTTGAAAATGGCCGATCATGGATATGTGCTCGCCATGGGCCGCAACGTACTGGATGACAGCGGCGACGCACTGTTGGCCAATGAAGAGGTCGGGCGCCTCTATCTTGGAGGATAAAGATGCTGGAGCTTGTTTTTTACGGGATTGTTTTCGGGAGTATCATTGCCTTGGGTGCCATCGGCCTTACCCTGGTGTTCGGCATCATTCGCTTTGCCAATTTTGCCCATGGGGATTTGATGTCCTCCGGGGCGTATTTTGCCCTGTTTATGGTCACCGGCCTGCTGTCCTGGATCGGAATTCCGGACACGACCTTCGGGTCGCTGTCGTTCGGCTGGCGCATGCTGATCGCATTTCCGGCATCCATGTTCATCGTGGGATGTCTGGCCATCGCAGCGGATCGGATCCTGTACCGCAAACTGCGCAACAATAAAAGCGGCCCCGTCATGCTGGCCATGTCGTCTCTGGGCGTTGCATTTATTCTTCGAATGCTGATTCTTATTTTCTGGGGCGCAGACTCCCTGTTCTACAAGCCGGGGCTGCTGCGCCCGGCGATCCAATTTCCCTTGGGAATCAAGATCCGGCCGGATCAGATCCTGATTCTTATTCTGGTATTCGGCCTGGTTGCGCTGCTGCATCTGTTCATGCAAAAAACAAAAATGGGCAAAGCCATGCGCGCCACCGCGGATAATATGGAGCTGGCGCTGGTCTCCGGTATAGACACCGAACGGGTGATCATTTTGACCTGGGGAATCGGCGGTGCCCTGGCCGCTGCCGGCGGCATCCTGTATGGGATTGATGTTCAGGTGCATGCCTACATGGGTTGGAATTTTTTGATCCCCCTTTTCGCGGCAACCATCCTGGGTACCATCGGCAACATGTGGGGCGCTCTGGTGGGGGGGTTGGTTATCGGCGTTGCCCAACAGATCTCCACGGCCTTTTTGCTGCCCACATACAAACCGGCCGTGGCCTTTATGATGATGATCTTAATTTTACTCGTCCGCCCAAAAGGAATTTTCGGAGGTAAAAAGGACTAATGGAAATCAGTGGACTTACTGCCTATCTAGTGGCGCTGGCCATCACGGCCGGCATCTATGCCGTCTTCTGTCTGGGATTGAACATCCAGTGGGGCTATACGGGATTGTTCAATATCGGGATTGCCGGATTTTATTGCATCGGCGCTTATACATCCGCCATGATCACCCTGCCGGCGCCCACGGGCCTTTATGCCAAGTATGTGCATCAACTCTTCGGATTCAACCTGCCCTTTATCTTCGGATTGCTCGGTGCCGCTCTGGTCTGTGGCATTCTGGCGTTTCTCATTGGAATCCCCACCCTGCGGTTGGGTGAAGACTATCTGGCTATCTCCACCCTCGGTATTGCCGAAACGATTCGGCTCATCTTTAATAATGAAAAGTGGCTGGCCAATGGTGCCAGGGGATTGACCGGCCTGCCGCAACCGCTGGAAGGCCTGGTTGATCCCAAAAACTATAATTACATTTATTTGCTCTTCGTCATTATCATCTTGGTGGTCATTTATCTATTGATCGAACGCGGCATCCGCTCGCCATGGGGAAGGGTCTTGAGGGCCGTACGCGAGGATGAAATTTCGGCCGGCATGAGTGGTAAGGATATATTTAACTTTAAAATGCAGTCGCTTGTTTTCGGCTCCATGGTGATGGGCGTTGCCGGTGCTTTGTCGGCCCACAGTTTGAAGGCCATATCGCCTGAAATTTTTACGCCCCTGTACGGTACGTTCATCATCTGGGTGATGTTGATTGCCGGCGGCAGCGGCAACAACAAGGGCGCTATTCTGGGTGCCTACGTGATTTGGGGCGTCTGGATCGGAACCTCGCTGATGACCGACTATCTGCCGTACACGCTGAAGGCCAGAGCGCCTTACATTCGATTTCTCGTGATTGGGGTCATACTGGAAATTATCCTG
>JASFTL010000500.1:0-3511 GCA_050053555.1 Desulfobacterales bacterium | reverse complement strand
CCACATTTTTAAATTTGAAACTCTCATTTTAGATTTAGGGTTGTGCCAGTTTAATAAGCAAACCCTCCGTCGTGAGTCTCAAATTGGTGTTTGCGCTGATATGGTTCTGGGCTTGTTGCACAGCATCCACTTTCGACAGCAGCGAGGGTAGGCTAGCCTTTTCTGAAGCAACTTTAATTTTATCAACAACATCCTGATTGATGATTTTTCCGGGATCATACTTTCCGATGATGAGGTCTCTGAACCAAACTTTTATGACCTCAAGCATTTCCGAGAGGGCCTCCTTTTCTCCGGATAATTTTTCAGATAGCGCAAACAGGCGACCCATCTTCTGTAATGATAGCGTGTTCATTTCATCGAGCAACCATTTTCTGCGTGCTAACCAGTTGTGATGAACCATCGCCTGAGCTCGGGAAAAGCTCCCGTTGGCCATCGTTGCAATGATTTCGGCTTTTTCAGGTGCAAGCCCATGTTTTTCGCTGAGCAAGACCGCCAGATTTCTTTTGGATATCGGATTGAATCCAACGTGCTGGCAGCGCGATACGATCGTTGGGAGAAGAGCGGATTTCTGTGTCGCGATGAGTACCAGCATTGTCCGATCTGGTGGCTCCTCCAATATTTTTAAAAGCGCATTGCTGGCCGCTGCATTCAGTGCCTGGGCATTGGTTATCATAACCACCCGGGTTTGAGCCTCGTATGGTTTCATGGCCAGCGTGTGTACCAGTGCCCGAATCTGAGCGATTTTAATAAATGTACCGGACGGTTGGATTCGGATGATGTCCGCGTGGTTCCCGGACTCGATTTTTCGGCACGATTTGCAAACACCACACGATTTGAAAGTTGTAAAATCTGATTTGACCGATGGACTGACGGAGTCCTGCTTTGTCCGAACTTCAGTCTCGAGCCCGGAGCTCACCCCCCGACAGTTACATGCCATTGCCAGGGCCATGGCGACAGCCTGTTTGCCCACACCTTCGGTACCTGTAAAAAGAAGAGCGTGAGGGAGGGTCCTATTTTTGAGGAGGGTGTCTAAGATTCGTATGGGTCGTTCTTGATTTATAGGCGGTTCAAAACCCGGCACAATTCATTTCGCTCCGCTGGTCAATTGCATCCTGGCGAATCGAAGGGCTGGAATTATGGATCTAACGAATCGTAACCATTCCAAATCAACCCTTTTTGGTATCGTTACTCATTCTCCCATTATTCCATCTTTCTGATATCCCATGCGCTAAGGGCAAATCAATCGTCTTTAGAATCTGAACGGTTTATCGCCAAAAGCGGATTGAAATATGGAAAACTTCAGTAATCTACCCGTTCTTTCAATTCTTTTCCGGATTTAAAAAAAGGAAGTTTTTTGGGTCTTATGGTAACTTGCTCGCCGGTTTTTGGATTTCTGCCGGTATAGCTTTTGTAATCTTTTACAAAAAAGCTGCAAAGACCACGAATTTCAACCCGTTCTCCACGCGCCATGGCATCTGCCATGTTGTCGAAAAATATTTGAACAACCTTTGCTGCCTCCGCCTTCGAAATGTTGGCCTCAGTTTTCAGAGCGGAGATAAGCTCCAACTTATTCATAGAACCTCCTTTTTCCAAATTCGAGTCGACTTAAAATTCTCAAAATTTATAAGCTAAAACTTAATTAGATGTCAAGCAGTTATGTTAATATTTTAGGTAGAATTTCAATTTCGTCTTCACTGACTTCTACCCCGGCATATTGTCCGAGGGCTTCGATATTAACGACAACACGGCCCTTGCCACCATAGCGGATAAAGGTCCCGGTAACACCGACAAACGGCCCGTTAACAACAAGAACTTTATCTCCCTTCTTCAGGCTATTGCCGGTGGCTACGGGATGGTTGCTGCTTACCATGATTTTCAATGAATCGATGGTTTCTTCAGGTACCGATACAGGTCCATGTTTACTGCCGATCAGGCGAACCGCTCCAGCGGTTTTTACAATCTCCAGGTGAGATTCGGGGGCAAGATCGGTTTTTACAAAAAGGTACCCGGGAAACAGTGGAATTCGAATCATGGCTTTTCTATCCCGGCGTTTGCTCCTAACGGTAATTTTCGGTAGAAAAACCTCTATCGATTTTTTCCCAAGGCCATCATTGACGACATTTTCAAATCTACTTTTGGTGTGCAACACATACCAAAGACGGCTTAAGCGTTTGTCTTCCATTGGTTATCATCCTACTATAAATTGTCAATTTCGCATGTATTTACCCAAAATGATAAGCGTGAAATCAATTGCCCGCTTCGCCGAGTCCCATTAGGTTAACGTTAAATTCAAATCTTTGGTCATTGGGCTCATGCGTATATTTAAAATCAAATGCCCAGCACCGGGCCTGATAAGAGAAACCGGCACTGGTTTTGATTCTTAAACTGTTTTCAATGTCTTGTTCATGGTCTGCGGTAATGGATAGCCTGTCGGTTAGTTGCAGGGTTAATTTGCCATAAATGGATTGGATGGTCTCATCGGTGTCAATTTCTTCAGATTTCTTGGCGTAGCGATAGTCCACATACAGGCTGTCGCCTCGATTGTCCCACACGGACGCCTGAAGATTATGGGACAAAAAGCGATTGTCATAGACCGACCATGCTGCGTCTGCATCTACCCAGATATATTTTCCAGGAATGACGTCCAATTTGGCTAAAATCGGTGAAAAGGCTCTTTTTGAACGTTCGACGTCATAGCTTTGTTCCACCTTCAGGCGAAAAAAATCCGTATAGTTATAGTCGACATGAGATTGAAAATTGCCGGCGCGAGCCGATGCTTGCCTCGGGATGGCGGGCTGAACCTCAACCTGTTTTGATTTTGCAGTCAATGTATTGGTCAGCGAATAGGAAATTTTATTTACCTCATCGATGCGGTCGATCGGATCGAAGTTGGGCAACCCTCCCTGATTGGTGTCGGGTACAAATTCATGGATAACCTGGGGTCTGATGGTGTGTTTTATTTTTTCAAACAGCTGACCTTCCCAATCGAATACTTTGGTTATTTCGGTAAAAAAGTCCAGACGGGTATCAAAAAGCTCGCGGTGCGACCATTGACTGTTAAAGGATTCATCGTCAAAATTTTTGCTATCCAATCGATAGGCGGTCTCCCGTACACCGACTGACGGTTCAATGGTCAGGTAATTGCCAGCACGAAACGGCAAATAAAATCGGGGGTGCACATCTATACGCTGGCCCCTGGGTCCTTCATCGCGCCAGAAATAATTATATTGAGACGCCAGGTCAAAATAAACCGGCGAGCCCAAAATCTTCTGTTTTTCGCCATCAAATCCAATAAACGGCAATCTCTGAAGCGTAAGACTCGTATTACTATTGCGTCGGGTATCGTCATTCCAGCGCGGTTCGAAATTAAAACTGAATTTAGACCAGATTCGATTCAGGTTCAAGCGGTTAGCTCTTAAGGGATCATTATAATCGTCTAACTGGCGTCTAAACTTCTTGAGAAAATACGCCTCGGTGTCATCATAGCCCATATATCCATTCCGAAACTCAC
>JASFTL010000499.1:0-3511 GCA_050053555.1 Desulfobacterales bacterium | reverse complement strand
TGTAATCGGCGGAAACACACCGTGCAGATCTATCTTCGCCATTGTCTTTCTTGTTTTATTTTAGACTAGCCACAGACCGACACGGAAAGCGCAGATAAATTATTTTCTCCCGCTCAGCGGGATGACACTTTTTGTTCGGCCAATGCCGGCCGAACAAAGGGTCTGTGGTTAATTAACACGTTCAAATGTGTGGCAAACCTTAATCAGGCATTCAGCAGCGACATGGCGGCTTCTGACCCTGCCGACAAATCGGTTTTATAATCCTGTACGGCCAGCGCCCGGCTGATTGCAGACAGAAAAAACAAGATATTTTCGGCAGATGACGAATATCCCATCAGCCCGATTCGCCATACCCGGCCGGCGAGCGCCCCCAGCCCGGCCCCAATCTCTAGATTGAAGGTCTCCAAAAGATAACTGCGCACCTTGGCCTCATCTATGCCCTCCGGAACGCGAATCGTATTCAGTGTCGGCAAACGATGCTCGGCTTCGACCAGCATCTCCAAACCCATCGCCTCTACACCTGCAACCAGTGCCTGATGGTTTCTTAAATGCCGTTCAAAACGATTCTGCAGTCCCTCTTCTTCAATTAGCAAAAGTGCTTCTAAAAGCGCATAATTCAGCGTACTCGAGCTGGTGTGGTGATACACCCGGGCAGATCCCCAGTATTTATCCAATAGGGTAATGTCCAGATACCAGCTGCGGATTGGATGTTTCCGGTTGCGGGCTGCTTCCACAGCCCGATCGCTGAAGGTCACCGGCGCCAGTCCCGGCGGACAGCCGATGCATTTCTGAGAGCAACTATAAGCCGCATCCAGCCCCCATTCATCCGCCTTTAATTCAACCCCACCGAGTGATGTTACCGTATCAAGCAAAATCATTACACCATGTTCTTTTGCCAGGCTGACAATATCATCCATCGGCTGAAGCACCCCGGTAGACGTTTCGGCATGAACGACGGTGATAACCTTGTAGCCATTTGCCTTAAGCGCCTTTGCAACTTTTTCGGGGTCTGTCGGCTTACCCCATTCTCCCTCAATAACCGTTACTTTGGCTTCCTGACGTTCGGCCATTTGCCGGATACGATCACCAAAATAACCGTGAACACACGCCAGGATCTGATCTCCAGGTTCCATCAGGTTGGCCACACAGGCCTCCATTCCCGAGGTGCCCGTTCCTGGTGTTGCATGGGTCACCTGGTTGTGTGTCTGAAAGACCTTGCGGAGCCCCTCGCTGACCCGGTCTAAAATCTTAAAATAAGCTGGATCCATATGGCCGATGACCGGCGAGGTCAGTGCCCGATATACGCGCGGATGAATATCCAAAGGGCCCGGCCCCATCAGCTTTCTTAACGGTGCTTCCGCCGGATTCAGTGCCATCGTACATCTCCTTTCTTCTTTCTTGATCGGTGCGGATGGGTTAAAAAAATGGAATCCATAAAAACAAAAAATCCAACGACGTAAGGTCGGACAATCGAGTGTCTGCGTTGCTCAGGTTAAGCGAGTATAGTGAGTTGCGGTTTGAGTGTCAATAGAGAGTGCCCGACCTGTTTTAGCCACTTGTGGCTTCGGGTCAGTAAAGGTTTCTGATAAATAACCGCTCGGATTCTATCATTGACAAACAGCACCGCATCGATGAAGGACTAATCCACCACTTTGTAAACCCGGTCGTTTTCGCGAACCCGATCCTTTACTTTCAGCCCAATGAAATCACCTGCTTTTGCCTCGTCCACGGGCTGATTGTTTACCTCCATACTGGTCACCTGCTCAGCAAAATCGGTCGTGTGTCCGACAAATCGTAACATATCGCCATTTTTAATGGTTCCATGGGTCATTTTTACCGCCGCGACAGACGGTTTTGCGAAAAATTTTGCGACCACACCAATTTGTTCTTCTTCAGTCATGGTTGGACCTCCTTATGAAAGAAGTTTAAGCGCTCAAAAAAAACACCCCGCTCTCTGTTCGAGACACGGGGTGGATCATCGCCTAAACCATTTGTGATCCTCCTGAAAAGAAAAAGGCTATCCCGAGGGTGGCGGCTGTTTCAAGCGTTTCAGGCGTTCTTTGGAGAAATCATACTCCAGCCAGGTGTCGAGAAATGAGCCCAGCGCTTCGCGGTAGTGTCGAATGGCTTTTTTCTTGTCTCCGCCGCCCTCAGACCACAATCCCAGGGCGGTGTGTGCGGTGATAAGGTTCTCGGGGCTTCCGCCAGCCTGTTGTAAAAGTGATCTTTCAGTCTCCTTGCCCAGCAGATAGTCACTGATCGTCAAATACCATGGATCCATTGTACGACTGACGAATTCTCCCAAGCTCGCCTTGGCCTCATCCGCCTGGCCCTGGTAGCGTAAAATACCGGCTTCCAGAATGCCTAAACTCATCCGATCGGCGTTTTGGCGTCCATCACCTTTCAGAAACATACGGGTGTATTCCAGGGATTGTGACCAGTCTTCGTCGGCAGCGCTGTAAAAAGCAAGGGTGACGAAAATTTTGCGATTTTGCGGATACAGTTCGGATATTTTTTTCAGAGCTTCGCGCTTGGCTTTAAGCTCAGCGCTCTCATCCATAAATGTGGTCATCAGGGGCAATAACCGGGTTTCACGTTTTTCTTCTTCTCCCAACGATTTCCGAACGATTTGATCAAATGCCTCGATGTCTTTATGGTATTTTGACCACTGCGCTTTTGATTTCAGCGCTTTCTGCCGGCGCTTTTGCAATTGTGCCAGCCTGGCGCGCGCAATTAAAAACTCCCAGGCATTCGGATCGGCGGCAAGCACAGATTCTCTTAACAGCTTTTCAGCCCCCTCCCAATCCCCGGCTCTGGCCCGGATAAGGCTGACCGCATAATGAAGCCAGCTTTTTTCAGCCGATGTATGCCAACCCGCAAGACCGGAGACCTCGTCGATTAAGCCCTCCAAAACGCGCACCACATATCCCTGAAACTCCCCGGGAGACCGCCAGTCCAAATCCAGCAGGGCTTCGCGATGGACACTTTCCGCGCCTTCACCGTTAAGCCAATCAATCAAAAACAGCATGAGCATGGCTTCGGGATTTTCGGCATCCATGGAAAGTGTTCGCGAAAACAGCTTCCTCGCGCCGGGGTTATCACCAGTACAAAAATGCATCATGCCCGCAGCCATAATCATCTCCGGCTGCTGATTGCTCTTGAGTTCCTCATCGGCCAATGCCTGTGCTTCCGCCCAGAGGCCCTGGGTCGCTTTGTCCTTGATCTTCTCCAGGGTGTCCTCAATTGAAAAATCCAGCACACCATTCCACTTAGCCTGGCCGGATTTTAATTCATCGAGGAATTCCGCGGCCTTAGTGATCGGCAAAACCATTCCCAGATCCCAGCGGGGGGTTACCGTCGGCATTAATCCCTGGGCGATGTCCATCGCGACACCGGCAGCGATGCCGATAACTTTACCGTGTATGTCAATCATCGGGCCGCCACTGTTGCCGCCGTAAAGAGAGGTATCCACCTGAATAAGATTTTCAAAGGAACGGCGCACATTGCCGCC
>JASFTL010000498.1:0-3514 GCA_050053555.1 Desulfobacterales bacterium | reverse complement strand
CGTACTGATTCCGCCGGCCGCGATGATTGGCAAACCTGTTTGGGCCTGAAGATAAGGAACCAGTATGTGGGTCGGAATGGTTCCACAGTGTCCTCCGGCACCCGCGGCCACGGCGATGAGTCCATCTGCACCTCTATCGCGAGCCTTGAGGCCCTGCTCCAGCGAAATCACATCGGGAAAGACCTTACCGCCGCTGGCATGCACATCGTCTAAAATGAGTCGGGGATCTCCCAGAGAAGTAATGAAAAACTTTACCCCGGCGTCCAGGCACAGAGACAGCTGTTCTTTCCATTCGAATCTTCCCGAAAGATGAATATTCACACCGATCGGTTTATCGGTTGCAGCCCGTATTCTTTTAAGTGTTGTTTTCAGATCTTTTTGGGACCTGAAGTTCGGCAGCGGGATTGTCCCGAGTCCTCCGGCCTGCGCCACGGCAATGGCGAGCTCCTCGTATGAAAGCAAAAACATGGGCGCCCCGATGATGGGATAAGCGACATCTATCATGCGGGTAAATTCTGTTTCTATTTTTGCCATGCAGTTACCTGTCTTTAACTATAATTTTAATTTCTTTTAATCCACTAGCATCAGACAGTATTCATTATTGGTTTCGGTTTTTTCCCTGAGGGTTTTAATATAAAAACCATTATCGCGCGCGGTTTTAAATACATCCATCCCGCAGGCCTCCATGCAGGGCCGGGCTTGGTATAAAAAATGACAGAGTTTTTCTTCCCGTAGGGCGCATTTTTTACAAATTCGACAGGGACCGGCCAAAAAGACAAACGCCTTATAAAACCCATCTTTAAATAGGTCCCCTTCCAGTTCCACCAGCATGTCAAAAAATTTGCGATAATGCTTTTCTTTTTGCGGCATATGCGGGACTTGGATATGAAACAGAATGGCACGTTGATACGCATCCAGAATTTCTCTGGTCTGGTCGGGAGTCGGGGTATGTGGCGGACAGCAATAGCTTTTGCCGTAACCGGGACAACCGAACTGACATTTCAATCGCACCCAGGGTGCGGTCACGACACTTTCCGGTTGAATTTGCTTTGCATGGGCTGCTCCTCCCTGGATGGCCCGCTCACCGTATTTTTTCAGTTCTTTGTCTTTTATCGAAACTTTTTTTTGAGGTGGCATAACTGCGTCCTTCAGTCGCAGCGATGTTCATCGTCCACGATCGTTGGCCATATTTTACTCAGGTTATTTCTCCAGCCTCCGGTATAATGCTTACCCGGAGGCTGGAGAAAAGAAGTTAAAGCGTGTTGATTCTGATTCCAGGCATGTTAGTCCTGGGGTGTTTTCGGATCCTTTACGGCACTGATGATGTGATATCTTTTATTCTTTGCATCCGCCTTAACGACCAGCGATGAAAAATAACCAACATGCCGCTTGGGACTAAACGTAATTTTGGGACATACACCACCGACATCTAAGTTTTTGACCTTTTCCAAACCTTTGATAAAACTCTCGGGAGTTAAATTCGGCCCGGCCAGCTTGAGCCCCTCCACCATGGCTGCAAAATAGGTCCAGGACCCGAAAAACAGGGGTGCTGGAAACGGCGAGGTGGCCACTTTCTCAAGAACCCCGTATTTTTTCAGGATATCCTGAGTGCGCTGGGGTGTATCTTCCCAGGGCACGTACGGCGTCACCGCCATGTAGCCGTCGGCCAGCTCTCCAAGAATCGGAAAGATTTGACGGTAAGCGGTTGTGTTGGTGCCAACGACTTTTACGTCCCAGTTCATTTTCGCTTTCTCTTTCATGATACCGCCGGTTTGGGGCAGATACGTCCAAGCTAAAATCCAATCGACATCGGCCTCTTTCATCATTCGCATCTGGGGGGACATATCAATCGTTCCGATTTTATACGGCGCTTCCTGTACCAGTTTGGTTTTCATGAACTTGGCTGCTGCTCGCGCACCTTCGAGTCCGTCGCGTCCATAGTCATCATCCTGATAGATCATACCGATGCGGGCCTTGGGGTCTTGTTCCAATATAAATTCCACAGCACGCGAGCCCATGTTGAACTGGGTGGCATAGGGTACAAAAACCCACTTATTGCCCGGATTGTAGAAGCGCTTATTGGCCCCGTGAGGCATCAAAACCACATGATTTTCCTCACTCAGGGGGATAATTGCGCTGGAGCCCGAACTTCCCAGGTTAAACCCGATGGCGAAGATTTCATCCTTAAAAATAACCTTTTTGGCAGCCGCCAGGGTTGTATTCGGTAATATCCCGTTATCCTCCACGACGAGTTTGATTTTGCGGCCATGAACACCACCCTTGTCATTGATATACTTGATGTAGGTTTCCGCACCCATTGCCAGTGGAGGGCCGGCATATTTTCCCGGACCTGAGAAATCAACGAGACACGCCAATTTAACCTCGTTTTGAGTAACACCGCGCACATTCTCCGCCCACGCTGCGCTGGCTCCTAGACAAATTGACACTGCCAGCAAAAGACACAAAACAATGCTTCTTTTTTGCATAAGACGCCTCCTTTCGTTCGTTAATATTTAAAAGGCCAAGTCTTCCAATAAATTTTGACCCGCCGGTAAATACCAAACAATCCCGCTGGCTCAAATAGCAGGGTACCCACGATCACCAGCCCGAAGATGCCCAGTTTAAAATCGACAATAAATCCACTCAACGCCGGGTAGTCGTACTTAATTAAATCCACAATATAGACGATACCATGGGGGATACCGGTGATGAGTATCGCCCCCAGAACAGCGCCCAAAACCGTACCCAATCCGCCCATGATGATCATTGCGATATAAGCAATCGATAGGGACAGGTCGAAGCTGCCCGGGACAATCCAACGATTGTAGTGGGCCGTTAGGCAGCCGGCAACACCAGCATAAAACGAGCTCAGGCCAAAAGCCATTATCTTATATTTTGCCAGCGATATCCCCATGGCTTCCGCCGCAATATCCCGATCGCGAATCGCAATGAAACTGCGGCCAATTTTACTGCGGACGATATTCTTGGTCGTCAGAACAGCCAGAAAGACAAGTCCTGCGATCAAGAAAAAGTATTGCCGCTGGGTTTTGATTTGAAACGCTCCCAGCGATATTCGATTCACCGCCATTCCTAAATCCCCCTGGGTTAATTCCCAGTGAAACAGAATGTACTCGATGACAAAACCGAACGCCAGGGTCCCTAGCGCCAGATACAGCCCTTTGAGACGCAGCGATGGAATGCCAACGATGAGGCCCAATGCGGCGGCCATCAGCCCTGAAAGGGGCAGCGAAATGATAAAAGGCACACCGAGCTTTCCGGTTAACAAACCTGAGGTGTAAGCACCGATGGCCACAAAAGCGCCATGGCCCAGTGATATTTGACCCGTGTACCCGATAAGCAAATTGAGACCTAGCGCGCCAATGATGGCGATACCCATCTCATTAAGGATGCTCAGTTGATAACGGTTCAGAAAAAACGGCAAAATTACCATGAGCAGGATGAGAACCGCCAGCCAGATCTTCACCCAGAGATTTTGGAAAAGAGCAATATCTGC
>JASFTL010000497.1:0-3529 GCA_050053555.1 Desulfobacterales bacterium | reverse complement strand
TGTATCGTCGGCCAGGATGCCGAAATAAAAGCAGAACAGATGCGCCGCCATCAGTGGCACGATAAAGCCCTGCATCCCGCCGATGGTCACAATCGCTGGAGCGGTCAGCGACGCCATAACGATATAGGTGGCGGTCGTGGGCAATCCCATGCCGATAATCAAGCTGGCCACGGCGGTAATTACCAGCATCAGAAAAATGTTACCGCCCGAAAGGGTGTCGATAATCTGGGTGATCAGCTGGCCCAGTCCCAGCGCGACCACGCCGACAATAATGCCGGCGGCCGCCGTCGCCAACGCCACCGACACCATGTTGCGGCCTCCGGCAGCCAGGGCTGAAAAGATGTCGACAACGCTCTTCTTAAAAGCCGCGCCCAGCGGTTCCTTGTTGATAAAAGCTTTCACCGGGTTCTGGAGGAACATCACAATGGCCATCACCCAGATGGCATTAAAGGCCGCCAGTTCCGGTGAGTGCCGCACGACAATCAGCTCATACAACAAGAAACAAAGCGGTAGTAGAAAGTGGGCCCCGCTGAGCAATGTTTTAAAAAAGGGCGGTAATTCAGACCGCGCCATTCCCCTGAGGCCCAGTTTAGAAGCTTCAATATGGGTAATAAAAAATAACGCTGCATATGAAGCAAAGGCCGGAATGGCTGCCGCTTTGATCACATCGATATAAGGCACGTTGACGTATTCGGCAATGATAAAAGCCGCCGCCCCCATAATGGGCGGAGCCAGCTGTCCGTCGGTGCTGGCCGCCACTTCTACCGCGGCCGCTTTGGTGCCCGGATACCCGACTTTTTTCATCAGCGGGATGGTGAACGTTCCGGTGGTCACAATGTTGGCAATGCTGGAACCCGACACCAGACCGGTCAGTCCACTGCCCATAATTGCTGCTTTGGCCGGACCACCTTTAAATCCGCCTAACAGCGCCAGGGCCAGCCTTATAAAATACTGCCCGGCCCCGGCCCTGTCGAGCATTGCCCCGAACAGCACAAAAAGAAACACAATCGTTGCGGAGACATCCAGCGGAATGCCGTAAATGCCTTCCGTTGACATGGTCATTTGTCCCATCAGGCGGTTGAGCGAAGTCCCCTTAAAGGCGATCAAGTCGGGCATGTAGGGCCCCAAAAACGAATAGATCAGAAATACCGAGGCAATCACCGGCAGAGCGGGTCCGATCACCCGGCGCGTGGCTTCAAGTAAAAGAACGATCAGGATCAATCCGATGACAATATCCCGGGTAATCGGATCTCCATAGCGCATGGTCAGCCCAGCATAGTCGATCACGATATAAATAGCCGAAAACGCTGCAATAATTCCGATAAGATAGTCAAGTATGGGAATTCTGTCTTTGGCCGAAAAATACTTGAGGCCAAAGCGTGTTTTTTTGAAAAGCGGATAGTTTAAAAAAACAATTAAAAGGGCAAAGCCGAGATGGATGGAACGAATGAAGGTTGAATCGAGGATCAGCCAGCTGGCAATGGACAGTTGAAAAAAACTCCAGCAAACCGCAACGATGGGAATGACATATTTCGGCAGTCCTCGTGGCCTTCTTCCGATGCCTTCTTCTTCTTCGGCCATCCGCCTGGCGACTTCAAGACCCTCATCCTTTTCTTGGATTTCATGGTTACTCATAATGATCACCTGAACGGTCAAGAATGATTGACGGCAAAAACCAATCTGGAATTCCAGATCGGTATCCAAATTTGACGACTATCAGCAGATTAGGACGGCGACAAAGATCAGATACAGCACAGCACGACGCCAGACACAAAAAATGGGCGCAACACGGGTGACAAAATACGTTTTTGCTGCTAAATCGTAAAGGTTATCAGAACAAGTTAGAGGCGGCGGTTGTTGGAACCGCCGCCTCCCAGGGCAGGTTAAAAGTTTCCGGTTACTTTAATCCGGCTTCTTTGTAATATTTTTCAGCACCCGCATGGAGTGGTGCGGACAAACCTTCCATCATGTTTTGTTTGGTCAAAACCGCATAAGCCGGATGAAGTTTTTTGAAGGCTTCAAAATTATCAAAAACTTCCTTTGTAATCGCATAGACAACATCATCCGCAACCTTGGCGGAGGTAACAAATGTCGCTTTTACACCAAAGGTTTCGACATCGGCATCATTCTGGGCACCCGGATAAAGCTTAACCGGAATCTTCGCTTTGGCATAGTAAGGATTGTCGGCAATGAGCTTATCAATCCCTGCTCCGGTAACGGGTATGAAGCGTACTTTGCGGGCCCCGGCGGTTGCTTCTTTAATGGCGCCGCTGGGATGTCCGACGGTGTAAAAGAAGGCATCGATCCGACCGTCCTGCAACAGACCGGGAGCCTCGGCAGCTTTGACACTTTCAGCCGTTAAATCGGATGTATAATCAATTCCCACGGCTGTAAGGGCATCGATGGAATTCTGGCGCTGTCCAGAGCCGGGGTTGCCGATGTTGACGCGCTTGCCTTTGAGGTCTTCAATTGTTTCAATACCAGCATCAACCGCAGCGACCAGCGTGATGGATTCGGGATGGATACTGAATACCGCGCGCAGATCTTCCTGTTTACCCTTGTCTTTCCATTCAGCCAGGGCATTTATGGCCTGATACTGTCTGTCGGATTGAACAACGCCGAACTCAAGGTCACCGGCCATAACGGCATTCACGTTAAACACCGAACCGCCGGTAGATTCAACCGTCGCCCGGATGCCGTACTGGTCTTTTTTCTTATTCACAATTCTGGCAATCGCTCCGCCGGTCGGATAATAAACACCGGTAATTCCACCGGTGCCGATCGTGACGAATTTTGTTTTCGACGGTGCTTCGGCCGCTGTCTTTTCTTCAGTTGTAGCCTCTTCTTCAGGAGCACAACCCATCATAAGGCTAAAACCGAAGATCAGGGCTAAACTTAAAATAAGTGTTTTTTTCATCTGAACCTCCTTACTGGTTAACATGTTGATGATTATGCTTGACCATTTTCCCAACACCGATTTCGCGCCCGGTTGTAAATTTGACACACATAAAATAAGTCAGCTTCATACGGATATCAATAATTCGAATACATGCAGGAGAACTATCAAATCAAAATATTGAATGCAAGACTTTTGTCATAAATTGATATCAAATGGACTCTGGAAAGCATTAGTGAAGATAGGCAAGCATTGGGTGTTGATGATTTACGATCGGACCCTTAATCAAAATGCCATATAATTACAAATAGCTATTAAAAACCAATGCCTGTATTCTACAAGCTTCTTCTACTGATTGTCTTTTTTCATCCGGCACCTGTATTTTTCAGCCAGGGCATAGAAGTATTTGGCCTCCTCTTCACGGCGGCGTTTGCGACAACCTCCGGCGTATACCTCACATTTTTCCATCAAGGTGATGACGGCTGCCTGATATTGATGTTGTGTCAACATATCGCCATCGATAATTTTCACCAGAGATTGGATTCTATATTTATCAAGCCCCGCAGCTTTGGAAAGCTGATCATCATGTCCGCCGCGTTTGATAATCAGGGGCGTCTCAATAAGATGGACCGG